>NZ_JASGFR010000029.1:0-53215 GCF_047605405.1 Rhodomicrobium sp.
CTATGCCTCGGATCAGCCGATACTCGTGAATACTGAACGCCTGGCGCCACGGCTCGCGCGTTGCGGCCCGGCGAATTGAGGTTGCGCCGCCCGCGGCGCGCAGCCTCCGTCCCAATGGACACGTCCCCCGAATAGCAGACGGAACGGGCAGCAAAGCCTTTCGCTATGCCTCGGATCAGCCGTTACTCGGGGTTACTAAACGTTTGCTGCCACGGCTCGCGATTTGCGGCCCGGCGAATTGAGGTTGCGCCGCCCACGGCGCGCAGCCTCGTCCTCGTCAACTCTTTCCCGGTGAGCGACCCGGGTGGGCATTACAGCTCCTCCGCAATGCCCCAGATCAGCCAGTGCTCGGGAATGCCCGCACGCTCGGCGTATCTTTCCAGAAGCTCGATCATCAGTTCATCGAGCTCAAGTTTCCTGCTCGCCGCGCTTTTCGCCAGGCGGGCCTGAAGACTGGAAATATCGAGGGCCATTGCGGCCGGCTGCGCAGCAGCAGCGCGCAGAAGGCTGAGGCGCACGAGAACGGCCCCGGGCGAGAGAACATCCGGCAAAACGTCGCCGTTCCAGACCCTGAGGTCGGGCTGTGCCCTCACCAAGCCGCGCGAGCCCAGCCCTATGAAGACATCGTCCCACAAGGCTTCGGGTATCGGGCCCGGATAGCTGACCGTGTTTGCGTTTTTCAGCGTAGCAATTTGCCATTCACCAGCGACATAGCCAGCCGAAAGCGGCCTCTGCCGCAAATGTGGCATCCATCCGGCAGCGGTGGCACCCTCTATCCATGCATCAGCGTCGATCGCGTATTTATTAACGCTGGAGCGAGTTGAGTGCACATGAAAGCCGACTTCATCGGCAAAAGCGGAAATGCGGAGAGACATGCTTTTTTTTTCGCGTTTGAGTGACCAGAACTCGACATTGATTAAGCTAGGTTGAACACATTACTCGTCTGCTAGAAGCGGACAAATCTTCCATTAGTTTAGTGAGCACATTCACCAGTCGTTTACTTTTATTCCATTCTTGGGCGACACCGTTTCTCTCACTACTTGCTGCGGCAGTCCGTTGTGCTTTATGTTTTGCACAATCTGTGGTTCATTGGGGGTGGCAAAGAGGCAAGGATGACGAGTGCTCCATTTTCGGGAGTCGACGTTTTGCCCCTCACAGCAACGTTGACGAACCTCCCGTTCCAGTCGATCGCCCTGCTCGCGCTCGGTGCCTATATCGTTGTGGCCACTTTGAAGGTCCTTTGGGAGTGCCGAACGATCATTCTGATGATTACGGTCGTCGGGCTTTTGATGGCGAATGGTGATCGTGGGCAACTTCGTTTGAACGACTTGAGCCAACAAAGCCTTTCTCAGTTATGGGAGAAGCTAACGCGACCATGACGGTTCACCTCGTGGTTTGGCAACTGGTAATGCACGTATTGCACAACTTACGATTGATCCTAGTTGAACGAGCGAACGAGATTCCCGACCAGAAGATTCCAGCCGTCGATCAGGATGAAGAACAGGACCTTGAAAGGCAGCGAGACCGTAGTTGGAGCGACCATCATCATGCCCATGGCCATCAGCACCGTTGACGCGATGAGGTCGATCACCAGGAATGGAAGCATGATCAGGAAGCCGATTTCGAAGCCGCGCCGAAGCTCGGAGATCATGAATGCGGGGATGAGCATCCTGAGGGTGGGCGTCCCCTCGGGGCTCGCTTGCCGAGACATTCCCGAGAAGAGATCGAGATCCTTCTGGCGCACGTTCGCCATCATGAACTCCCGGAACGGATCGGTAATCTTGTAGAAAGCCTCATCCTCTGAAAGCTTCTTGTCCATGAAGGGCCTGACACCCGTTTCCCAAGCCTTTTCGAAAGTGGGCGACATCGTGAAAGCGGTCATGAACAGCGCAAGGCTCACGAGGATGATGTTGGCTGGGGTGGATGGCAAACCGAGACCGACCCGCAAGAAAGACAGCGCAATGACAAAGCGGGTGAAGCACGTCACCATGATGAGGATCCCGGGCGCCAGCGACAGCACCGTGATCACAAGCACCAGCTGAATGATGCGCGACGATGTGCCGTCCGCTGTCTCCGGGAACAACGAAGCGAGACCGCCGAGCGGACCGCCAGCTTGTTGAGCGCACGCGCTGGCTGGCACCAGAATCAGCAGGATGAGAACGAGCGCCGCCGTTGCTCGCCTTCCTCGCCAGGTGGAGACGACGCCCGCACTTCCCCTAGTCAGAGGTGCTTCATGCGGATGCGGGCGCATGTCGCCCTCCGAATAGCCGATGACAGACGGTGCGATTGCGCCCTGCATCTCACTGCACCACGAAAGTCAGGATCAACAGATCCAGGGTTTTGCCGTCGCCGATCCGGGAAGCGCGCGATTTCAGATCGTTCTTGAGGAGCTGAAACCCGGTCGGCCCCTCTATCTCGCGGATCGAGACTGTTTTCAGGAATGTCACCAGATCGTCAGAAATCCTTGCACTGATTTCCGCTGCCTCGGCGACGTCGGGCTTGAGAACGACCGCCGCCTCAAGCCGGATCGAGAGGTTCGAGCCGTTCGCCAGATTGGCGATGATGGGCGGAAGCACCTTGACCTCGCTTCTCGTTATCACCGGCTGCGGCGCGGGCGCGACCGGCGCCGACTGAAAAACTCCGGGCTCCATGAAGCCGAACGCGAACCCCGCCGCAGCAGCGACCAGCGCGCCGGTAACGGCTCCGAGCAGCATTTTTGGTCCACGTTCCGTCACGCCAGATCCTCTCGCGTCTTAAAAGGGCAGAAGCCAGTCGGTCACCTGCTGGCCCCAGGCCGGCTGTGCCACTTCCATGATGCGCCCGCGTCCGCCGTAGGAGATGCGGGCCTCCGCGATCTTGTCGTATGAAATGCTGTTGTCGGTCGCGATATCGCGCGGCCGGATGATCCCCGAAATCAGCAGTTCCCGCAGCTCGAAGTTCACGCGAACTTCCTGACGACCGGCGACGATAAGGTTGCCGTTCGGCAGCACCTCCGTCACGACCGCGCCGATGAGGAGGTTGATGCTTTCCGCACGAGAAATGCCGCCCTTTGCATCGGTGCTGGTCGTCGATTCCACCTTGGGGTCCAACTCGCCGCTGCTTTGCGTGTCCAGATGCTTGTTGAGCCCCGACCAGCTCAGGTTGGCCTTGTTGGTGATATCCAGTTCCCGCGTCGAGGACCGCGAGCGACTGTTGTTGTTATCGATCGAGGCCTTGTCCTTGATGGATATCCTCACCGTGATGACGTCGCCGACCTTGGTCGCGCGCGGATCCTTGAACAGGTCCGCTCCGTTGTCCTGCCACAGCGAGGCTCGGGTTACATAAGACGCGGGTGTCGCCGGCATCGTGCCGATCGCCGTGTGAGACGGCACCAGCCCAGCGCCGACTGGCGTGAGCGTCGGCTCGCGACCGATCTCGTTCATCTTGTTGAGGCATCCACCAAGCATCAAGGCGGTCCCCACTGCTGCCGCCGTGCAGATCTTCATGATTTTTCCTCGCTCTGCCGAGACGGGCTGGCCGACTTTACGTTGTTCTTCCGGTTTGCATCGCCCAGAGCCGCAGCCGGGGCGGAACTATCCTGTTCCCTGACCGCCCCAATCATCACGGCCACGATCCGGGCCGCCTTTTCCGGCGGCATCTCATCCAGAATCGCGCTGGATTTCTTCGTGCTCAGTTTGATGAGCAGAGCCGAGGCTGCCTCCTCGTCCATGGCGGCGATCTGAGCGGCCGCCGCGTCCGGCTTCACCTTGGTGTAAAGCTCCACGAGGCTTTGCTCTGCCTTTTTCATGAACTCGTTACGGCGTTCGAGCCACACCTTGTATTCAGTCGTTTTCTCTTCGAGCAGAGCCGTGCGCCGCGCGAGCTCGTCGTCGAGCTTCATCAATTCGGCTTTCTGGCTCAGATAGCGCGCATCCGCCGCCGCATCTGCGATATTTTCGCAGTAGGACTGCGCAGCCCGCGAGTTGGGGGCCGGCACGGCCCCTGGCGCCGGCGCGGCCTTTGCCGCATCAGGCTCTTTCGCGCGAGCTTCACCCGCCTTTTTGGCAGCCTGGTCGACGGAGGCATCCCACTGGGGTTGCGGAGTGGCCCCGCGAGCCTTGCGCGACGCTCCGCCCTCGTCTGGCCAGCCCCATGCGTATTGCTGAGCTGCGGCCGGAGGCGTCGACATCTGCGCAACGGCGGCGAGCGCCATGAGGCAACTTGCGGATCGAACCATGCGCCTCATCATTGCACCACCAGTTCTGCCTGCAGCGCGCCCGCCGACTTGATGGCCTGAAGGATCGCGATAATGCCCTGGGGCTTGAGCCCCATCCGGTTGAGCCCCGTGACGAGAGACTGAAGGTTGGCGCCGTTCAGCATGAAGAGCGTCCCATCGGGTTGCTCGGCGTTGACCGCCGTACGATCCTCGATTGCCGTCTCTCCGCGCGAGAAGGGCGCGGGTTGCACGACCTTCGGCATCTCGGTGACGCGCACCGTTATGTTGCCGTGCGCAACCGCCACGGTGCTGATCTTCACGTCGCTCCCGATCACCACGGTTCCCGTGCGCTCGTCGATCACGATCCGCGCTGGCGCGTCCGGCTGAATGGGCAGCTCGCTGATTTCACTGATAAAGCGCGCTGCATCGAGCCTTGGCGGACGCAGCAGTTCGATGGAGCGCAGGTCTTTCGCACGCGCAGAGCGTCCGCCGTAGGTCGGCATCGTATACGCGTTGATCACATCGGCAGCTCGCGTCGCCGTGGAAAAGTCGGGGTTCAGAAGTTCCAGCGTAAAGGACTTGAAGCGTTCGAGTTCGATTGGCAGGCGCCGCTCCACAAGCGCGCCATTCGCGATGCGGCCGGCGGTCGGAACGCCCTGCGTCAGCTTCTCCGCGCGGCCACCTGCAGCAAAGCCCGATACGCTGACCTGGCCCTGCGCGGCGGCGTAGATCACGCCATCCGCGCCCGAAAGCGGCGTCATAAGGAGCGTACCCCCCTCAAGCGAGGTTGCGTTGCCGAGCGAAGAAACCGTGACATCAACCCGGCCACCCTCACGGGCGAAGGCGGGCAATTCCCCCGTCACGATGACGGCCGCCGCGTTCTTCGTCTGAACCTGATTGTTGTTCGTGAGGTTGTTGCGGATGTTTACGCCCATTCGGTCCAGCATCGACTGGATCGACTGACTGGTGAAAGGCGAGCTTCTGAGATTGTCGCCGGTGCCATTCAATCCCACCACGATCCCGTAGCCCACGAGCTGGTTCGACCGGACATTCTGGATCACAGCAATGTCCTTGATGCGAGTCGTCGCATGCGCAGGCTGGACCATCAGAAGTGCGATCAGGAAACGTTTCACGGCTTAGTTCACCCGCACGCTGCCATCGGCCGCAACGATGCCGTGGATAACGACCCCGGAGTCCGGATTGCGCGCGCTGATGGTTTCGCCGACGCTGCCGGATTGCAGCGCCGTGGCGACGCCCGTAATGCGCACGGTGCCGGATTCATAAACGAGCGAAACCGCCTTGCCCTGGCGGACAACCACAGGCTCCCGGATCGCGACTTTCGGGATAGGCAGTCCCGGCAACAAGGTGCGTCGCGAAGTCTTGCCGATCAGGCCGCTCGCTTCGGTCACGAAAGAGCCTGCGTTCTCGTTCTCTGACAGTTGCTTCGAGGAGAGCATGTCCTCCGTAATGACGTCGCCGGGGTAGAGCGCGCGCTTCGGCACGGGCACGACCCGTCCCCCCTGCTCCGCCTGCGATGGGGTGGCGAGGAAAATCGGTGCGGCCAACGCCGCGGTGATCATGACGCCTTTCATGAAGCCACCCATCAGAGATTATTCTTCGTGAGAACCTGGAACATCTCGTCCGCGGCCTGAATGACCTTGGAGTTCATCTCGTAGTTTCTCTGTGCGGAGATCAGATTCGTGATCTCCTGCACCGGGTCTACATTCGAACTTTCGACGTAGTACTGCTGAACCGTGGCGTAACCCTCGCTCCCCGGCACCTGAACCTGAGCGCTGCCCGAGGATAGCGTTTCCCGGAAGAGGTTGTTGCCGAGTGCCTCAAGTCCCGCTTCGTTTGCGAAATTGGCGATCGTGAGCTGTCCGACCTGCGTCATGACACCCGTGCCGGGATCGACGTAGACCGTCCCATCGGTGTTGACCTGGATCGACGTTACGTTCGTCGGGATCGTAATGCTCGGGATAACTGTGTAGCCGTCCTGCGTCACGAGTTGGCCCGTTGCGTTCTTGCTGAACGTGCCCGCACGCGTATAAAGCGTCTCGTTGTTCGCGCCGGTGATCTGGAACCACCCGCGCCCGCTGAGCGCGAGGTCGAGCGAATTGCCGGTCTTGGTGAGCGGGCCCTGCGTATGCAGACTTCTGATGGCGACCGGCTGTACGCCGAGACCGATCTGCGACGCCTCCGGTATCGGGTCGGCATCGCTTCGGTTGGGGACGCCCGCCGCACGCTCCGACTGGTAAAGCAGGTCGGCGAATTCCGCTCGCGACCGCTTGAAGGCAACCGTATTGGCATTCGCGATATTGTTCGCGATGACTTCGACATTCGTTTGCTGAGCAACCATGCCGGTCGCAGCGACGGAAAGGGCGCGCATGATGGCCTCGCTAGATCGTCATCCGGGTGAGTTCCTGATAGGCAGAGACGGCCTTGTCGCGCACGGCGAGGGCCGATTGCAGCGACAGCTCCGCCCTGGATACCGCTTGCACCACCTCCTGGGTGGAAGCCCGCCCCTGGAGACCGGCCGCGGCGACACTTTCGCCCGTCTTGATATCGGTCGCCGTCTGCTGCCCAAGCGCAGCCAGCACGCTGGAGAAATCCGCCGAAGCGATGCCGGCCGAGGCCGTCTTCTTTTGTAAAGCGGACGTCACCGAAGAGTCGGAAACGGCAAATGAGGCAAGCGAGGCAATCGTCATGATCAAACCTTGAGGATGTCGATGGTAAGGGTTTCGAGATGGCGCACCTGCTTGAGAACTTGCAGGTTCGCTTCGTAACTTCGCGCGCCTTCGCGGATGTCCGCGAGTTCCACGAGAACGTTCACATTTGGAAGCTTGACATTGCCTTGGGCGTCGGCCGCCGGATGTCCCGGAATGTTTTCGATGCGATAGGGAGACCGATCCGCCTCGACATCGCCAATGGTCACCAGTTCAGCCCCCGTTGCGGCATCGAGTTCCTGATCGAAGCTCAGGATCTTGCGCGTGTAAGGGAGCGCCCCCGGCGTCTTGCCGGTGGATTCGGAGTTCGCGAGGTTCTCGGTCGCGACGCGAATGCGCTGCGACTGCGCCGACAGGCCCGAACCCGCGATGGCAAGAGAGGCAGACAGATTGTCCATCGCCATCACCCCTTCGCCGCTTGAGAGATCATGCTGTGAAAGCTCTTCACGACCGCGGTGTTCAGCGCGTAATCGCGCATCACTTCCGAACTCTTGAGCATCTCCTGATCGAGATTCACATCGCCGCCGGAATAGAACGTCGCTCCATCGGCGGCGTCTTCCTGCGCAAAGGACGCAACCTGCGAAACCTCGGCCTGAAGGTGCGACGGGCTCGTCGAAGTCATCTGCAGCCCGATGTTATCCACAACGGCCTCGAACGGAACGACGTTAGCCGTCTTGTATCCAGGCGTATTCGCATTCGCGACGTTCTGAGCCAGAACCCGCTCCTTGGCGAAAAGCCATCGGCCTTGTAGAGATGCGATATCGAGCACGTTCGACATGTGCAAGCGTCCGTCCGTCGCGAGTTGGGTTCGACTCAAAACGCTTTACAACCTATTAATGGTTTAGGTTGCATTTCTTGCCTGAAGCTGTTCATGCTCGGCTCATAGCTCAGCTGCGAGCTAAACCATTGAAAAATTTTAGATAAATTTCTACTGCATGGGCGCTTGACGACCGGGGATCGCCCCGGATGCGCGCGGCCGCAGCGCAAGCGACTGCCCCTCTCAAGGCTGGGTGCATGCCTCGACCGAAAGGGCCTCAGCGCCCCTTTTTGTTGATGTAGATGATAACCTCGGCCACCGCCTTGTAGAATTCCGGCGGGATAGGCTGATCAACGCGCACAGCGTCATGCAGCGATTTTGCGAGGGCCTTGTTTTCCACGACGGGAACGCCGTTGGCCTCCGCTATGCCGCGTATCCTCAGCGCGAGCTTGTTCTTGCCTTTGGCCAGCGTCTGCGGCGCCCGGTCCTGACCCCGAATATAGCGAAGCGCGACAGCATAATGGGTGGGGTTGGCGATCACGACTGTCGCGTTCGGCACGTTCGACATCATGTTGCGCCGCAAGCGCGCCCGAGCGATCGAGCGAGCGCGCGCCTTCAGCAATGGGTCGCCCTCGGACTGCTTGTGCTCGTCCTTCAGATCCTGTCGGCTCATCCTGAGCTTGCGGAGCCATCTTAAGCGCGTCCAGAAAACGTCCGCAGCAGCCAACACGCCGCATGCAAATGCGCAGATGAGGACGGCCTTGAAGGCAAGCCGCTTGACCAGTTCGAGCGTATTGGCGGCGTCCGTCTGAAGCACGAGCAGAGCGGCAGCACCCCCTTCGAATGCGATATAGAACGCAACCGCAATGATAGCGAATTTGAGCAAGCTTTTCAGAAGATCAACGACACTGTCAAAGCCGAGAAGACGCTTCAGCCCCTGCTGGGGTGAAATCCTCGATAAATCGGGCTTGATCTTGTTGAATATCAGCGTCGGCGGGTTCTGGGCGAAGGATGCCACCAGTGTGGCTACCAGCAGCATGAGAACAAGCGGCCATACGAAATTGAGGATCGTCAGACCCGCGAGCTTCAGAATAAAAAAAGCGTCGGCCCCGTTTTCGAGGCTGAAGCCGGAGGGGTCCTCGATAAAGACAGACAGATTTTTCGCGGCGTCGCCGAAAAACGCCGGTGCGACTGTCATCAGGAAAAGCACAAGGGCAAACAACGCCGCCGCGGAGTTCACCTCACGTGAAGACGGGCCGCCTTCCTTTTCGAGGCTGTCGCGGAGACGCTTTTCGCTCGGAGGCTCTGTCTTGTTGTCTGTTTCAGAGCTGTCTGCCAAGAAACCGGCCTCCGCCCGTGGCGCGCCTCTTCAGCCCGAGGCGCATCGAGTTGAAGCGACACCTGCTTAATGCCGGAACGCCTGGTTTAGAGCTTTGTGTTGTCGATCATTTCGGTGAGAGTGACGCCGAAACGGGAGCCTTCCTCGTCGAGCACCACGATCTCGCCCTTTGCAATGATGCGTCCGTTGATCATCACATCGACGGGATCGCCGACCTTGCGATCGAGAGGAATGACAGCGCCTCTGCCCAATTTGGTCACCTGATAGATCGGCATGGATGCAGAGCCCAGCAAAACCTTGAGGGAAAGCGGGATCCGCAACACTCTCTCAAGGCCGCCGGGATCGCTTGCCTTGCCGAGACCAATCAGGTTCATCGCCGTCTTGCTGACTTCCTCAGCGACGTCATTTCCAGCCGCCAGAGCCTCACCCAAGACCATTTCATGCGTCATCGATATCCCTTTCATTCGGTTGGTGTGAGACAAACGTCAGGTCACGCCGCCTTCGCCTCCGGCGCCGTCAAGCTTTCCTCCACGCGATTGATGGTGGGGCGTTCATGGGCCGAGATCATTTTCCGCCCATGTTCGACCGCGACCGAGGCCATCGCGCCATTCATGAAGGCAAGGAACGTCTGCTTTACGAGCATATAGAGGTGAAGCCGCTTTTCCCGAACGGTCTTGAGCTTTGTCGCGATGGGCGAAACCACCGCATACGACAGGAAGATACCTGCGAAAGTGCCAACCATGGCAGAGGCGATGAGCGCGCCCAGCACTTCCGGCGGCTTGTCGAGCGACGCCATGGCCTTGATGACGCCGAGAACCGCAGCGACGATACCGAGAGCGGGAAACGCTTCCGAGACAGCATGCAGCGCATGATAGGGCTTCAGGCCGTCGTGTCGAATGGTCTGGATTTCCTCGTCCATCAGCGCCTCGATTTCTGCGGGACGCGCGTTACCCATGATGTGGAGCCGTGCATAGTCGCAGATGAACTGCGTCAATTCCGGATTCGCCAGCACCTCGGGATATCTCGCGAAGATCGCCGACTTCGACGGATCGTCGATGTGCTTCTCCACCTCACTTTTCGGCTTATTCTTGAACTCCCGCATAAGCGCATAGAGAAACCCGAGAACAGCAAGGTATTCCGCTTCCTTGGGCTCAGAGTTCCTGAGCGCCTCCACGATACCCTTGCCCGTATCCTTGATAACCTTCATGGGATTTGCCACGATGAAGGTACCGATGGCTGCACCGCAGATGATCAGATACTCTGCAGGCTGCCAGATGACGGCCACATGACCGCCCATCCAGACGTAGCCGGCGAGCATGCAACCCAAGGTGACGAATAATCCAAGAGCGATGACCACAATCTTAATCCTATTTAGGTTGCATCATGAGTGAGTCGCTTGTGCGGGGCTGACCCTTCGTTCGCTATCGCCAGGAACCGCCAAGCGAAAGTCCCTGCACGCTGGAAAGAAGGTCGACGCCGATCGACACCACGCCGCCGCCGCTGGACGATCTTCCGAAGAGCGCATTGACGTAGTCGCTCGCGGTGTCGTTATTCTTGGCGTCATACAGGGAGGCGAATTTTGCGATAAAGCTTGTCAGCTTCTGCGGATCCTGGAAGTCGCTGATATCGAGGGCCTTGGTAAGAAGCGCGGCCTGCCGGTCGATATCCATCGCCGCCGTATATTCGGAAAGCCCGAGCGCGGTGTAGACCGTTGAAAGAAGCTTCTTGTCGGCCAGAATGTCGTAGACACTGTCGATCTTCGATGCATTGCGATAGAAATAAAGCGCCAGCTGAGCGCCCTCGTTCGATTCGCCCTGCTTCTCTTCAAGCTTTTGAGCAATATACTGATCGACGACGCCGGTCTGAACCGCCTCTGACGTTGTGGTGGATGTGCCGTTTTCCTCGAAGTTGAACGTCTTTGCTAGTTCAAGGGTTCCGAGGTTGCCAAGTTTGGCTCCCAAACTTTTGCTGTCGGCCCCTTCGGACAGCACTTGCTTGTAAAGTGCCTTTGCGTAAACCTGATCTCCGAGGCCGTAGGCCGTAAGCGCATAGGAAAACAACTTGTAGTCGTTGACGAGTTCATCCGGGGACGTGACGCTGGCGATGTTGGCCTTGTAATATTCGGTCTGGCTCGCCACGGTAGGGTCAGCCGCCGTCAGTTCGATCCATTTGCTGTAGTTGTTCGTGATCGAAAGGAACGTTGTAAGCGTGGAAGTCATGATGCAAGCCTCCTAAAAGAGCTGGACGTCGGCAAAGGTCTCGGCGGCTGGTTCCGTCGTGGTGCGTTCGATCGGGAGGCCGGTCGCATCGGCGAAGCGTTCGCGCATTTCGCTCAAGCTGAATGTCCCGGCGATCTCCTTGAGCAGAATCGTCGCGTGCGGAGGAGCGGCGGACATTCGCGTTTCGGCAAGCCCTTCCTTTACGAGGTCTGCGTTCCTGTCGGCGAGAAGAGCAAGCGCGCCGCAGATGTTCTGGATATGCTGGGTCACACGGTCCTGGAATTGGAGTTCCCTCACCGCGCAGGCAACCGCATCCTCAATGTAGCGCGACGAGACCCCGGTTGTGGAAAGACTGCTCGCAATTGCGGCGTTCTGATCGAGCAGCCGATCGACCATGGCGCGAATGCGTTCCTGGGCCTTCTCCTTCTCGTGCGACATGTCGATGGAAGAAATTTCCTTGAGCAGCAAATCACCGCGCTGAACTCCCACCGCAACCTCGGACATCTGGCGCTTGATGGTGTCCGACAGCGTGTTGACGCTGCGCGCGAGATCCCCGATCTCTGTCGCTACGACCACGAAGCCGCGCCCGGCGCTGCCCGCTCGCGCCGCCTCGATCTTCGCATTGAGCGAAAGCAGGTTCGTCCGCTTGTTGATTTTTTCGATCTGCGCCAGCGACTTCTGCATCGACTGCACTTTTTGCTGCACATCGTCGAGCGCTGAGACAAGGGCCGTAGCCCCTGATGACAGGCGGATGATCTTCTCGAAGAGCTGGTTGAAGATCGAAGCGATGTTCGTCGCCAGTTCCGGAAGAGCGACGGTTGCCCCATTCAGTTCGATGGAGCTTTCAGCGTCGAGCATCTCCTGAACGGACTGGATCTGGCCCCGCGCTGTGGAGGCGATGTCCTGGAAACGTCCGACGAGAGTTTGCACTGTCGTTTCGATGTCATGCGAGGTGTCGGACAGCTCGCTGACCAGAGCTTTCAGCGACACACCCTGCACGGCGGCGGAGTCGAGCGCTTTTCGGAGGAAGCCGTCCTCGCGATCGTCGCCGGCAGCTTCGAACGAGACAAGCGTGGCGGGGCTGGTGCCCTGTGATGTCGAAAGGGTCATTTCGCGTCTCTGCTGTTCGAGAAAATCTCATGAGAATGGCGAGAGGTGGCGGGCTTTCGACGGCCTTCGCCGCTCAAGAGCGCCATGATCTGCCCGGCCATATCGGCGAGCGCGATTTCGGCCTCGACCGCACCGCGTTGGAAAGCTACTTTGGGCATGCCGTAAACGACGCAGCTCGCTTCATCCTGGCCGAGCGTACGGGCGCCGTTTGTGCGCATGGCAAGCAGGCCGTCCGCGCCATCCCGGCCCATTCCCGTGAGAATTACGCCAATCGCCTTAGGCCCCGCCTGCTCCGCAGCGGAGAAAAACAGGGCGTCGACCGAGGGGCAGTGACCGTTCACGCGGTCATTGCCTTCGACGATGCAGACATAGTTCGTCGCGGATCGCCTGATGCGCAGATGCGCGTGACCCGGAGCGATATAGGCGTGGCCTGGAAGCACGACATCGCCGCTCTGGGCCTCCTTCACTTTCACCGCGCAGACGTCGTCGAGCCGGCGTGCGAAGCTCGCTGTAAACTTGGGAGGCATATGCAGCGTGATGACGATACCCGGGCTGTCGGCCGGCATCGCACGAAGGATATGGTTGAGGGCTTCCACGCCGCCGGTCGATGCCCCGATGGCGATGATTCTGTCGGGTGAGTAAGGGCCGCATCTGACCGCAGTCCTTGAGGGCAAAGGCATCTGACGAACACGTGACCGAGCCGCCGCCTTCACTTTGGCGATGATTTCGGCCTGCCTTTCCGCGAGCCCGATCTGGAGCGCGCCGTCCGGCTTGGTCAGGAAGTCGACCGCTCCCAGTTCGAGCGCCCGAAGCGTTACGTCAGCCCCTTCGCGCGTGAGCGACGAGAACATCACAACGGGCATTGGGCGCAGCGACATGATCTTCTCAAGGAAGGCGATGCCGTCCATGCGCGGCATTTCCACGTCGAGGGTGATCACGTCAGGGTTCAGTTCTTTGATCTTTTCCCGCGCGGCGAAGGGATCGTTCACCGCGCCGATCACCTCGACTTCGGGATCGGAGGAAAGAATACTCGTGATGAGCCGCCGCATCAGTGCGGAGTCATCAACGACAAGAACTCGTACGGGTTTGCGCTCGGCCATGAGTTCGCTCTCAGTCAAACAATTGAACATCGCCGCCGACCTGCTGACCTTCGAGGGTGATGCCGAACAGACGCTCCTCCTCGGCGACCTGCGCCTTCTGCGTGCCGCGCAAGAATAACCTTGCAACCTTGCCTGTATATGGGGTGTAGCAAATCCAGCGACCGAGAACGCCGCCGAGGTCGCTTGCCGCCAAATGCAACGCTTCATCCTTCACGTAACGGCGCGCGAAACTCGCGTTCTTGTCGCCGATCAACGTCGCGCCGAAGAAATTCGCCCCACCGAACAGCTTGACCTCGAGTCTGGAGCGGTGAGCGCCTGCTTTCAGAACCTTGTTGATCAGTTCCTCCATCGCGAAGTTCCCGTAGCGGTTGGCTCCGCTCAGCATATCGCCCCATTGGCCTGTCTCGCTTTCGGGGAGCATGAAGTGGTTCATGCCGCCGATGCCCGTTTTCACGTCGCGAACGCAGGCGGAGACGCAGGAGCCAAGAACAGTGACGATGGATTCATCCTTGTCGGCCGCGACATAGGTCTCGCCCGGCAGGATCCGCACCGCATGCGTGCCAAGCCGATGAACGAAGACTCTCGATCGCGGAGGGGAAACGGAGCGCCTGAGTGCTGTCATTGTCCGATCTTTCGATAGACGGTGCGTCCGCAGAGTTTGAAGCGCGCCTGGTGGTCGAGCAGCGATTCGGAATGGCCGACGAACAGCCAGCCGCCCTCCTTGAGTTGCGCATGAAACCGTTCGATGAGCGCAGCCTTTGTCGCAGCATCGAAGTAGATCATCACGTTCCGGCAGAAGATCGCGTCGAATTTCCCATGGAAAGGCCACGGACTCAGCAGATTGAGCTGCCTTATGGACACGAGATCCTGAATATTGCGCCGAACCTGAACTGTGTTGCGATCTTCGGGACGCCGTTCGAAGAATGTCTCGCGCATCGCAGCCGGAACATTTTCGAGGCACGCCCGCGGATAAATGCCCGCCCTTGCCTTCTTCACCACGTTCGTGTCGAGATCCGTGGCGAGCACGCGCAAATCCCAATCGGCCATTGCCTCGCGCTGAAGCGCGGCTGCGACCATGGCGATGGAATAGGGTTCCTCACCGGTCGAACAACCGGCGGACCAAAGGCGGATGTGTGAACGCTCGCCGTTTCGGCGCTGCGCCCCTGGCGCGAGCACGTGCTCCTTCAAAAAATCGAAGTGATGTGCTTCACGGAAGAATTTTGTGAGATTCGTCGTGATGGCGTCTATCAGGAAGCTGGCCTCGCCGTCACCTTCCCTGCTTTCCAGGAGCGCGCAATAATCCCGGAACGAGCGCAGTCCCAGCGCGCGGAGACGCCGCGAAAGCCGCGAATATGTCATGTCGCGCTTGTGCGCGTTCAGGACGATGCCGCTTCGCTTGTAAACGATGCCGACGATAGTCTGGAAATCAGCCGCCGTGAACGGAAACTCTGTGGCGGCGGAGGAGGAACTCGTGTTTCCCCGTTCCATTGGCTCGACTCTTACTCGCATGGCACTATCTGTCTTTTGGAGGCTGATGCCGCTTCAGGTCGGCTGGATATCGATCTGTTTCGAAGGAGAGCCGGGGGGTATCTCGCCCCCGACACTCGGGCTATGGCGGGCTTTCAGGCCCGTCGCTGGCGACGATCAGAACTCGTGCCAGTCATTTTCTTCGCTCGATGCTTTCGAGCGCGTGGCGCAGTGTTGGCCGTTCGCACCGTTGGCGCGATAGGAGCCGTTCAGCTTCGTCTCGCCGCCCCGGAATGTCCGCTTCTGAGAAGCAGTCTTCGCACCGGCCGATCGCTTGTTGACTGACGCTTCCGTGTCGCTTCCCAGGCGGAATGCGGAGAGCCGCTCGAACATGGCCTCGGCCTCTGTCTGCAGGGTGCGGCTCGACGCTGCGGTTTCCTCCACAAGCGCGGCGTTCTGCTGCGTCATCTGGTCCATCTGCGCCACGGCCTTGTTGATCTCGGAAACCCCGGTCGACTGCTCCTGTGTCGCCGAAGCGATTTCGGAGACGATGTCGGCGGCGCTATTGATCGAGGTGACGATTTCCTGAAGCGCCGTGCCAGTATCGGCGACGAGCTTCACACCGTCCTTCACCTGGCGCCCGCTTTCGACGATGAGCGCCTTGATGTCTTTAGCGGCGACCGAACTGCGCTGCGCTAGCGAGCGAACCTCCGACGCAACAACGGCAAAGCCCTTGCCGGCATCGCCCGCGCGCGCCGCCTCGACCGCCGCATTGAGAGCGAGGAGATTGGTCTGGAAGGCGATCTCGTCGATGACGCTGATGATGTCCGAGATCTTGTTGGACGAGTGCTCGATGGCTGACATGGCGCTGACCGCCCTTGCAACGACGGAGCCGCCGTCGCTGGCAACAGTCCGCGCGCTCGCGCTGAACTGATTGGCGCGGCTTGCGTTGTCGGCATTGTTCCTGATCGTCGACGCCATTTCTTCCATCGAGGCAGCCGTTTCTTCAAGGCTCGATGCCTGCTGTTCGGTCCGCTGTGAAAGGTCGTCCGTCCCGGTCGCAATTTCGGCAGTCGCAGCCGCGATCGTCGATGAGGCATGCAGGATAGAGCCGATGATGCCTGTCATCTCATCAAGGAACCCATTGATTCCGAGACACAGTTCGCGCATGTCTCCGCTTTTTCCATTGATCGGAATTCGGCGGGTCAAGTCCGACTCCTTCGCCGCCTGGATGACGCTTCGAATCTCCTCGACGGTTTTGACGAGTTGGACTTCCGCAATCTTCTGCTCGGTGATGTCCGCGGCGAATTCGACGACCTTCGTTGGCTTGCCATCGAAGTCGAGGATCGGGTTGTAGCTGGCCTGCAGCCAGAAAACGCGCCCATTCTTGCCGATGCGGCGGCCCTGCCCGTTGTAGGCTTCGCCACTACGGAGACGGTCCCAAATACCCCGAATTTCGCTCGATCCCCGCAAATCCTGATCGAGAAAAATTTCATGATCCCGGCCGCGGATTTCTTCGAGCGTATAACCGGTCACCTTCAGGAAATTCTCGTTGGCGTTCAGAACCTTGCCATCGAGGCTGAATTCGATCACCACCTGATTCTTGTTGATGGCGGCGAGTTGCGCTTCGTAGTTGAGATTTGCCTTTTTCTGCTCGGTGATGTCCGTGACGTGAGCAACGATCTTCACCGGCTTTCCGAAGTGATTGAAAACCGGGTTATAACTCGCCGCGATCCAGACTTCGCGACCGCCCTTGGCGATGCGCTTTCCTTCTCCTCTAAAGAATTCCGCCTTCTCGAACTTCTGGACAAAGTTGCGATAGGCTTCAGTGCCGCGAATCTGGGGATCCACGAGCATGCTGTGATGCTGCCCCTTGATCTCGTTCAGCGTAAAACCCATGATATTGAGGTAGTTGGCATTCGCCGTGATGACATGCCCGTCCAGCGTGAACTCGATGATCGCGCGGAGCCTCTGGCTGGCTTCCTCATCGGCCTTCGCGCGCGAAATGATGTCGCGGATCTCGGTCACATCAGCCCACTCGAAAGCGTTTCCGATATAGGCGCCGTCCGCTCCGTAGATCGCGTTCACGCACAGTTCGAACGTGCTTTCGCCGGCCTTGACGTCCGCCTTGTGAGGCAAGCGCCAAGGCTCATCGAGCAACCGGCGAATGTGCGACGGGTCTTTGTGGAAGATGTCAGCGGAGAGCCCCGTCATGTTATCGGGATCCAGGCTTTGCGCCCGAGCAGGCAAGCTGTCACGCACCTTCCGAATGAGGGCCTTCGACGCGTCGTTGACATAGATGATCTTGAAATCGCGATCGATCATCATCAGCGGATTGGAAGCGACATCGGCAAGGCGACGCACCTGGCTCAGCAGCGCGTGCTCCTCCTCGAGTTTCTTCTCCTTTCGGAACAGGCCGCCTGCGATTTTTTTTGCTGTGCCACTGACATTGAACATGATGGAGCCTTTTTTCTCGGTAATTTTGATTTCTTTATTCGCGGGCGATGTCGAATTACTGGATTGCTGCATCTTCCATCTCCCGTAGCTGCTCCACTTCGTCTCGCTGGAAGAGGTGTTCGAGCGAAAGGACGACCACCATCGTTCCCTCGACGGACACGATGCCGGAGAGAAATTCCGCGACGGCGCCTCGATCCATTTCCGGAACAGGCCGTATCTCCGAAGTCTCGATCGTCAGGATGTCGGATACGGCATCCACAAGGAGGCCCACGGTCCGTTCGCGAATCGCAACGATGATGACGATTTTCGACTTGGCCGCTTCCGTGGCACCGGTCCCGAACCGCAGTTTCAGATCGTAAACCGGGATGATCGTGCCTCTGAGGTTCATGACGCCGAGAACGTAGTCCGGCTGATTTGGCAGCGCAGTGGTGCCGCTCCACCCTCGGATTTCCCGGACAGCGGTGATGTCGATGGCGTATTCCTCGCCGCCGATGGAAAAACTGATGAACTGATGGGCCGCGTCGGCGCCCAATGATCTGTCTACTGATTTTTGTCTCGGGACTGCGAGTGCCGCTTCGGTCATGTTCGTTCTCTCTGCAACGGTGTTCGGGATCTAGGCCTGCGCCTGCAAGACCGGCTCGGCGGAAGCGGAAGCCTGCGCCAGGGCGCTCATTTCGCCAGCGTCAAGAAAGGCCTCACGCTGGTGTTCAAGCTTCGAGTTGCGTTTCAGGCTCGCGCTCGCAATCGAGCAGATATCCTCAAGGTTCAGGATCAGGGCGACGCGGCCGTTCCCGAGGATCGTAGCTCCGGCGATGCCGGGCACCGGGTCCGCATTCTCGTTCAGGTTCTTGAAGACGAACTGCTGCTGGCCGATCAGTTCGTCTACCACGAGCCCAGCCTTGGTGCCGTTTTCGGTCTCGACCACCACAACGAGGGCCGGATGCGAATTCTCGCTTTCACCGGCGACGTTGAAAAGCTGGTGCAGGTAGATGAGCCTTATGTACTCTCCGCGAATGAAGATGACATCGCCGCCTGCAACGGATCGGATCTGGCGCCGGTCGGGGCGCAAGCTCTCAACGATGCTGGCCAGGGGGATGATGTATTTTTCCCCGCGAACCGCGACATGCATTCCATCGAGCACAGCCAGCGTGAGCGGGATGACGACAGTGAAGCTCGACCCCTGGCCCTTTTGCGAATTGGTATGAATGCGGCCGCCGATGCTCGCTATGTTGCGCCTCACGACATCCATGCCCACGCCGCGCCCGGATACCTCGGTCACCTTGTCGGCCGTGGAGAATCCGGGGGCGAAGATCAATTCATGGATCTCTTCTTCGCTGAGATCGGCATCCGGTCGGACGAGCCCCTTGCTGATGGCCTTTGCCAGCACTTTTTCCGCGTCTATGCCCGCGCCGTCATCCTCGATGGTTATGAGGATGTTACCGGCGCGCTGGGTTGCGGAGAGGTGGATCACGGCTTCTTCCGGTTTTCCCGCCGCCAGGCGCTGTTCCGGCATCTCGATGCCATGGTCGATTGCATTCCGGATCATATGGGTGATCGGATCGACCAATTCCTCGACGATGGTCTTGTCTACCTCCGTCTCGTCACCCGAGGTGACCAGTCGCACCTTCTTGCCGAGCTTGTGAGACAACTCGCGCACGAGGCGGTTCATCCGCGCGAAGACCGTTCGCGCCGGCTGCATGCGAATGGCCATCACGCATTCCTGCAATTCACGGATATGCGCTGCAAGCTCATCCGCGCCCTGCACGCGCTGGTCCCGCAGATTCGTTCCAACCTCGGAAGGCTGCTGGGTCAGCATGGCCTGGGTGATGACGAGTTCTCCGACCATATTGATGAGGCGGTCGACGCGGGCCAGGTCGACGCGGACGAAGCTGGGGCTTTTCGCCTTGCGTTCCGAGGAAGCGCTCTTAGCGGTCGCAGCCGATCCGGGGAGGAGCGCTCGCGACGGCACTTTCGTTTCCTTGGTGGGTTCGGGAGAAAACGCCTCGATGACAAGATCGCAATCTTGATCTACGAACTCGAAAACCTCCTGGATGTCAGCGCGCGAAGCCTTGCTCCGCAGGCTGAAGGAAAATCCGAGATAGGCTTCCTCTGGATCGAGGGTCGCAAGCTCGGGCAGCCCCGTCCTGTCGCAGCAAACTTCGAGTTCGCCGAGTCGCTTCAGTTCACGGATGATGAGCAGCGGCTCGTTGGCATGACGGAACAGCTCGCGATGGGGCGTAAAATTTATGCGCCAGCTTTGCATCTCCGATGCGGTGGGAGCTGAGGCCTTCTCTTCCGGAATAGAGGCGGGAGTGCCCTCCGGGTTGATCAGCGCCTCGACCTCGGCGAGGACGTCCGCGCCGAAGCCTTCGGGGATGTCCGTGCCCTTCTGGGCGGCTTCCACCAGGCTTGCAAGCACGTCGCCGGAACGGACGCAGACGCTTGCGACGTCCGCGCTGAGTTCCAGACGATCATCCCGCAGGCGGTCGAGAAGGGCCTCGAAGCCATGCGCGAATGTGACGAGCGACCGGAAATTGAACGCGGCGGCGCCGGCCTTGATCGAATGCACCGCGCGGAAGATCGCATTCAAGTTTTCACCATCCACCGCGTTTGCGTCGAGCGTAGAAAGGCGCGAATCCAGATCTGGCAATACTTCGGCGCATTCGTCGAAGAATGTCGCCCGAAACTGGTCAAGATCCAGCGCTGAAGATCGGTCGGAAGACATCTGAGCCTCGCGTTACGGGCAAACCTTGTTGACGACTTGCAGCAATTTCTCGGGCGAAAAAGGCTTCACGATCCAGCCGGTCGCGCCAGCATCTCGGCCTTTTTGCCGCGTGTCCTCACTGCCTTCGGTGGTCAGTACGAGGATCGGGGTCGACTTGAATTGAGGCTGGGCCCGGACATGCCTGATGAAGGTCATCCCATCCATATTCGGCATGTTGACGTCGGTTATGATGACATCAACGTTGGCGCTACCGAGCACGCCGAGACCTTTCTGGCCATCTTCGGCTTCCACCACGTCGAAGCCGGCATTTTTGAGAGTGAAAGCGACCATGTCGCGCATGGTCTTTGAGTCATCGACGGTGAGGACACGCTTAGCCATCGGCCTTGCTCCAATCTGTTATTAACGAACCGCATCCGATGTCCGTGAATGCGGCACACAGCGCAGGGGACGGATCGACGAGAACCAGCCTTCCACCCTGCTTTTCGGCCGAACTGGCAGCAGCCATCAGCAGTTGCAGGCCAGGCGTCGTTGCTATGCCGACGCCGTTGCCGACAACGCGCAGGTCCGGTGAAGCGGCCAGCATTGCGATGAGGCTCTCTTTCAGCTCGGGAGCAGTCCTGATATCAAGGCTGCCCGGGAGTTCGATTGCCTGCGAATCTGTCGATTTCAACGAAGCCCCCCTTAGTCGGCGCGGATGGTCCTGATGCCGCCGCCCAATTGCGTTTCAACCTGTAGCAGGTATAACGCACACACATTAAAGGGTGGTTGCAACCGACTGATATCTTCGGTTGTTATTTTTTCTGCTGCACCCGCGTTGGTGAGATATCGTTAAGGTGTCGCCTATATATCTAACTCTACAGCAGGTTGCAGCCTGGAGAACGTGCTCGCGGTGATGGCGCCGAGGCCTGTCATTCCCGCACGCGAGCCTGATTGAAGGCATTGCTCCTGTCGGAAACGCCCCGCCATGTGCGGGGCGTTTTTGTTCGTGCGTAGCGAACAGTCTGGGGACAAATTTCAGGAGATTTGACGGTTCGGGCGATTACGCGGGTTTTGCGCAAGCTGAATCACCTCTGGGTTGAGTACGTCTCAACCGGTGGACCACTGTGACCGAAACGCTCATCATCGACCAAGAGCCCACGCGACAACTGAGCGGGGCGGAAAGGGCGGCCGCTCTTCTTCTTGCGGTTGGCTCTGAAAACGCGTCCAAGATTCTTCCGCATCTCGGGGAAGAGGAGATTCGCGCGGTAGCGCGCTCTGCATCCCGTCTTGGCGCCGTGCCGCAGGCAACGATCAACCAAATTGCAGGCGACTTTCTCCTTCAATTGTCGAACGAGGGAGGTCTCAAGGGCTCCGGCGAGGCCATCGAGGGGTTGTTGAGCCGTGTCCTTCCCCCCGGGCAAGTGCGCCAGATCATGGCTGACGTCCGCGCCAGAATGAACGAGGCAGTATGGCCGAGGCTCGAAGAACTTCCGCCGCACCTCATCGCGCAGTTTCTGAACCGAGAGCACCCGCAGGTCATTACCTTTGTCCTGTCGAAGCTCAAGGTCTCCTTTTCGGCCGAGATCGTGCCCCTCATTCCGAACCGCAACGAAGTCATGCGGCGGATGCTGACGACCAAGCTTGTCACGCAGGGCGCCATGAGGCTGCTCGAACAGACCATCCGAGACGAACTTATTCTCAAGGTTGCGAAGGCAACGGGTCAGAACAGTCACGAGCGCGTGGCCAAGATCGTGAACCGATTGAACCGGAAGGCAATGGAGGACGTGCTCCAAAGTCTGGAAAATTGTCGTCCGAAAGAAGCGGAATTGGTCCGCAATCTCATGTTCACGTTCTCAGATATCGCAAAGATGTCGGAGAAGTCCCGGATCGAGCTTTTTGAAAACATCGAAGCCGACCAGATAGCTCCTTCGCTGATTGGCCTCGATGAGGGCATCAAGGAGTTGATTCTCTCGTCCATGCCCTCCCGCACGAGGCGCAACATCGAGCAGGAACTGGCGAATCCGCCAAGACTGACCGAGGAAGAAATCGAGACTGCAAGGCGCGAAATTGCAGACATCGCTCTCAAGCTTTCGGAACAGGGCATCATCTCACTCAATTTCGCCGACGGTTCGAACTGATTATTGGAGATCGCATGGGAAACCAATCGCCCGACGCCGGGGCCGGTGTCGAGATCGTCGACAAGCTGAAAGAACTGACGAAACTCTCGCTCGATCGCCTGCCGGTGCTCACGTCGATCTTCGAAAGCACGGCGACAACGTGCTGCGAAGAATTCCGCGAGTATTGCTCGCCAGCCGTCACCGCTTTCGTCAATCAGATCGTGTCCGGGGATTCCTGGGACCTGCTCGAAGCGTGCTCGGATGGCGTTTCAGTGATTTTTTACTGCCGCGAGTGGGACGCGCGCATTGTGATCGGGTTGGAACGTCGACTTGTCTTCTCCATCGTCGATGCGATGTACGGTGGAGATGGCAGTGAACTGCCGTATGAGGACAAGCGTCCCTTTACTACGCTTGAGACGAGGATTGGCCGCGTCATCTGCGAGTTTGGCGCGCGCTCGCTGGCGGAAGCGTTCCAGACAGTCGGTGAAATCACCCTCGTGCCCGAGCGTACCGAGACCGCGCTGGATTTCGCGAGCCTCGGCCAGCACAACATGATGCTGATCCACGCGCAGATTCTGTTCCAGGTTCTGGACTTCGGCGGCGTCATGTTCGTGCTGATCCCGCAAAACGTGCTGCTTCCCGTGCGGCAAAAGCTTGAGCGGCAGCGCGCTCCCATGCTTTCGTCCGTAGATCCAAGATGGACGAGCCTTCTGAGCCAGCGGGTTTCGCGCGCCGAGGTGGCGATGGATGCCGTCATTCTCGGCAAGGAGATCGAACTTGGCGAGATGTTGAACCTTCAGGTGGGCAAGACCCTGGAACTGGAAGGCACGGAACGGCAGATCTTCTTCGAGTACGAAGGCGAACGTCTCTTCCGCGGCTGTCTCGGCAGGGAACGTGGAACTTACACCATTACCATTGACGAGGCCCTGTCCGATATCGACGTCGAACAGACCGAACCGCATCATCGATCCTGAAGCTTTTGGCCGGATTCCGGCATTTGCATCCGTTCGTACGCTTGGGAGCGAATGTCGGAATCAAAAGGACCACTGGCAACACCATGATTCTGGTGGAGCTTTTGAATTTGACATTTGAGCGAGAGCTCGCGGCAGCCGAGACTCAAATGTCAAATTCGCTCCAATGGGCGCTCCGCGATTATCGCTCGCGGAGCTCGTTGGCCCTGGCGAGTTCATCCCTGCCCAGGAAGTGCAAACTCGTGATGAAGACGTCCTTGATGGTTGCGTCTCCGACTTTCGAGTTTGCGTTTTTCCTGATATCCTCCGCGAGCTGCTTGAGGCTGTCCTTGCTGAGATTGGCAAGGGCCACCCTGTTCTTGAAGAAAAGCGCTTTGAGCGCCTCGTCGGTGACGGCAAGCTCGATATAGTTGGCCGCATGGCCGCCCGACTTCACATTGGCCACCACCGACATCTGTACCAGAACGTAGCCATGGACCCCTGCGGCCTCGATCACCGGTATCGTCAGCTGCCTCAATTTGATCGTAGTTTCTTCAGTTGCCTGCTCCACGGACGGCGAGGAAACGGCGCGATTGGCGGCGACGCTCCCGGCAAAGACCGCTCCAAGAGTGACGGCCACGATCCACGCGGCAATGGCGATTTCCCGAAACAAGAAGGCCCCCTTTTATCGGATTGATCTGGAGTAGGTGCCATCCGACTCGGAATCGCAGATAGCGTGCATGATCGTCGTGGTGATGGCGCGCGCGGCGTCCAGATGCATAAGCAGCAGCCACTGATTGAGGTCGAGTTTTTGCCTCGCAAGGCTCACGAGCGGCTTCAGATCGTCAGGCAGGGTCTGCGCCGAGATGGAAATACCGATATGATGAAGCTCAAGAAGGGACTCAGTCTTGGCCGCGCAAAACTCGCCGATATGCCTCGCATCGAGGGCGGCCAGTGCATTGTTCTCGGCGTCAAGAGTGCGAACGAGACGATTCAACGCAACTCGCGCAACACCTATCGATGTATCCCGGTCAATCATATGGCCCTCCTTCAAAATGGATATTTGGTCAAACGGATCGGGCGGCGCGCGCGCCGCCGTTCTTTGATCGCTCTTCCAGGCGGTTCGCTATGCCGAGCGCGCCGGCACGGCCGCACGCATCCGCGAGCGACTGCGACATCATCGATTTCCAGACGTTGCCCGAGAAGCCGGCGCCAAAGGCCGAAGCGCTTTTCGGCAGCATGATTTCGAACAGCGTGCTCAGCACGGAAATCTCGAACAGTTCGTAGGGAGATTTTCCGGTTGCCGCCTGCCCCGAAGTCGCGGGATGAAAAGCGGCGAGAGATGCGGCCCCCTGGCCAGCCAGACCTCTCGCCGCCTGCGCTTGCGGCGCTGATAGCAGCTCTTCCATCGAAGGAACCGAGCCGGTCGTTTCGGCCAGAAGTCTCAGTCGTTCCGTGGATTCCCTGACGCGTTGCGGATTTGCAGCGCGCATCGCGTCCACGATAAGGTCTGCACCTTGATCGACCATCATCCGTTTGTTTCCGAGGTAATTGTCTGGTTGCGGGTGTTGTTGCGGTCGGCTTGCCCGATAAACGCGTCGATGGCCTCGGCGAGCCACGATCTCAGTTCCATGCGAAATTTTTCGTCCTCGAACCGGTCAAGGCGCTTCTTGAGGAGAAGCTCTATCTTCGCGAGTTCCAGCGTCTCCTGAGAGAGACCGTCTAGGAGAATGGTGTTCCTCTGGACCGCATCTTCACAGGCGGCCAGCCTGCGAACGATGAGTAGCGGCGGAACGCCCCCTTCCACAGCCTCGTTCAGATAGCGCTCGGCTACCGCCACCTCTCTTTTGCTCTCTTCGATGAGAGATTTTATCTGCTGCGCCTCGATCCGTGTTGCCACTTGCAGTTGACGGTATGCATTCAAGAGGCGTTCTGTGCGTTCTAAAGAATTTTTCATGGGTCAGATCGCTCGAAGCCAGGATGCGAAGGCCCCCATGAACAGGATGAACATCTCCCCCGCGATGAAGTAGAACATCAGAAGGCCCCCCCCGACGACAAACGGCATCGACAGAAAGTAGGCGGGTGTCTGCGGAGCGATGCGGTTCAGTACGCCGAACATCAGGTTCACGAGGAAGGCGAACACGAGAAGAGGGGCTACGACCTGAAGCGAGATGAGGCACGCCTCTCTGAGAGTGTCTACGAGGCTGGTCAGACTATGAGAGACGCTGATACCGGTTCCGATGGGCAAGACCTCGTAGGATTGCAGAAGCGCCTTCAGCACCTCAAGGTGCTGGTCGGTTGCGAGAAACAAAAAGGCCGCCGTCAGAGTAATGAAGTCGGCCAGCGGAGGCGTGGTTTCTCCGTCGTCTTCCACGGAATTGACAGGCGTAGCGAGGCCGATGGCAGCAGAGCCCGCGACGGCAAGAAATTTGAGGCTCGCGAAGAAGAAGCGAACCATTATACCGATGACGAGTCCCTTTGCGGTCTCGATCAGAACGAGGGACGCGAGCGAGGGCGTCGAGGACAACCCCTCCTGCACGCGCTCGAAATTTCCAAGAGAAAAGGCAACCGCAACGCTGATTGCGAGAGACACCATCAAGCGCACGCGCACCGGAATACGGGAGCTGCCGATGGCCGGCAGAACCATCAGGCATCCGCCGATGCGGCAGAACACGAGGAATATCGAGAGCACCCCGCCCGGAAGAGCATCGAGAGCCTGCGAGATCATGACACAGCCCCAAGCTGCACGATGGGAATGCCGCGCGCGATCTCCAGATGCGACAGAACCGGCAGGTTCGGGAAGGTGCGCTCCGTTATCATACGGACGTAGAACCGGATTTCCGGGCCCGCAACCAGAACGAAATTGTTCTTCTTGTCCATCAATTCGCGGACCTTCTCGGACAGCTCCAGTGCGAACTGCTCGATGAGGGCCGGACTGATGTCGAACTCAACGATCCCGCCCTTCACGTCACGGCGCAGTGCCTGTTGCATGGCCGTCTCCCAACGCTGGCCGAGACGGAGAATTCTGAGCGTCCCATTATCGGAGAAATCGGCGCAAATCTGTTGCGCGAGGCGCGTTCTGACGTGTTCGGCGATCAGTTCGACGCGCTTTGCGTGTGGTGAGATTTCGGCAACGGCTTCGAGAATGAGGCTCAAATTGCGGATCGAGATACGCTCCTGGAGCAGCCGCCGCAACACGGCGTGAAACGTCGAATTCGACAGGCTGGAAGGAACGATTTCATCCATGAGCCGCTTGTATTCCGGCTCCAGCGTGTCGACGAGGCGACGATAGTCCTTATAGGAAAGCAGTTGAGAGAGATTGTTCCTCAATGTTTCCGCGAGGTGGGTGAGCAGGACCGACGTGCGGTCGATCGGCGTAAAGCCCTGCGCGCGCAGCTTCGCCGAGAACCCATCCGGCACCCATACCGCCTTGATGCCGAAAGTCGGATCGCGCGTCGCCTCGCACGGCACCTGAGGTACGAGGCCGTCTCCCGTTATCACGAGCACTTCTCCGAGGCGAAGTTCGCCGCTTGCGACGACAGCCCCATGGATCTTGATCTGATAAGCTTTGGGCGGCATGAAGATGTCGTCTGTAAGCTTTATCTCCGGGACGATGAAGCCATATTGTTTCGCGAAGTTGCGGCGTATGATCGAGACGCGATGGCTGATCTCCTGGAATTCCGGAAGAAGAACGCTTGATATCTGCTTGCCGAGGCAAAGCTCGACGTCCGACAGTTTGAGCGACTCCTTGACTGAAAGCTTGGCCTGCGCCTCCGCTTCAGCGCGCTGGCGCTCGGTCGCGGCCGCCAGCCGCGTTGCGACATCTGCCTTCCGCCGCGGTTCCGCATAAGCAACGAACATCAGTGTCGTGGCGAGAAGGGCGAATGGAAAGAACGGCAGACCTGGCGCAACCGCGAGCACGCATGAAACGACGCCTGCCACGAACAAAGCGCGGGGATAGTTGCCGAGCTGACTGAGAACCACCTTCTCCGCGGAGCCGCGCGTTCCGCCTTTCGAAACGAGCAGACCGGCCGCGAGCGAGACGATGAGGGCCGGGATCTGGGTAACGAGGCCATCGCCGACCGAGAGCTTGACGAAGACGTCGGCGGCGGACGCGAACGTCATGTCGTGCCTGACGACGCCGATCACGATACCGCCAAAGATATTGATGGCCGTTATGATCAGGCCGGCAATCGCGTCTCCACGCACGAATTTCGATGCGCCGTCCATGGCGCCGAAGAACGCGCTCTCCTCTTCAAGCTCACGCCGGCGTTCCATCGCCTCCTTTTCGTCGATGTTGCCGGCGGCGAGATCGGCGTCGATGGCCATCTGCTTGCCCGGGATCGCATCGAGCGTGAAGCGCGCGCCGACTTCCGCGATGCGCGTCGCGCCTTTGGTGATCACGAGAAAATTGACGGTCACGAGGATCAGGAAAACGATCGTACCGATAAGGAAGTCGCCGCTCATCACGAAATCGGCGAAGCCCGCGATGACATAACCGGCCGCGGAATAGCCTTCGGCGCCGTGAGACAGGATCAGGCGCGTCGTTGCGATATTGAGCGATAATCGCAGCAACGTCGAAATCAGCAGCACGGTCGGAAAGGCCGAGAAATCGAGCGGCTTCTGAATCCAGAGCGCAACCATCAGGATCAGCACGGACAGGGCGATCGAGATCGCCAGGCCGATATCGATGATCACGGGCGGCAACGGGACGAAAAGCACCGTGAGGATAAACAGGATACCGAAGGCGAACCCGACATCCTGATTGCTCATTCCGGCGGCAATGGGTTGCACGCCGGTCGTCTGGGGTGACGACACGTTCGATCTCCGTGATAAGTTTAGAGAAAGCGGCTATCGGTTCAGAAGCCGTGCTCGATACGCGAATAAGCTTGCTCGGAGATCCCGAGCAACACACTTCCGATGAACGACGCCGTCATCATGGCCACCACGAAGACGGCCACGATTTTCGGGATGAACGTCAGCGTCGCTTCCTGGATCTGGGTCAGCGCCTGAAACAGCGAGATGGCGATCCCGACCGCCATCGCCGCACCAATCATCGGTCCGCTAGCCATGATAACGGCCCAGATGGCTGACCTCACGAGATCCATGGCATCTGCCTGATTCATGGTCGCCTACGAGATCACGACGCCGGAAGCCAACTCTATGGTGCTCCCGTTGGTAAGGGTCGCGACTGAGCCCGAGGAGTTGATTTCAATCGACTTGATAATGCCGGAGATTGTGCCGTCCGCCGAAGTCACCGTCTTGCCGATGAGCGAAGCGCCCTGCGAAATCGCGTTTTGCGTCAGCAGCGTATCCAACCGCGAGTTAGCGTTGACGAGTTGTTCGACCGACGAGAACGAGGCCAATTGCGACACGAACTGTGTCGGGTCCGTGGGATCTGTCGGATCCTGGTTCTGGAGCTGCGCCACAAGCAATTGAAGAAAAGCGTTATAGTCCAGCGTACTTGTTTTACTTGTTGAGCTGGTTGACGTTGATTCGGTCGACGTGGTCGCTGTGGACGAAGTGGTTGCCGGAACTGACATTTCTTTGTTTCCCTGCGTCTTTGATCTTGCCGTGGAGACACTCGGCCACGAAGGGCCTGAGAACTTTCAACGCATCGAAATACCGGCCACCATCGACCAGTTGCTCAACCTGATCCAGGGCGGCACCCAATTCGTGAGATGCACCGACACCCAACTCCAATATCATCTCGACAACGGATTTTTTGACGCTGTCCGCGCTTTTCGGCTCGATCAGCATCGCTTGAATCAAGAAATACAGCTGACGGACCGGGGTTGTCGCTCGCTCCGCCTGCATGACATAGGCTTCCAGCAGGAACGCGACATCGTTGAGAAACTCGACCGAAACCTTCCGGTCAGCCCGCAAGACCGCGCCGTTGATGAATATCCGTTCGCCCGGCTTCAGACTGACAGAAAAAGGGCGACTCATTTGAGACCTTCTGCTACGGAACGAGAGACATCGATGATGAAGCCGAAATCGTTGCTCCGACCGCGTCGGATCGCCTCGATGCGGCGGAGCACAGCGATACCGATCGAAATCAGATCCGCGCGAAGCTTGTTCGGCAGCCTGCTTTCCGGCGATCCCAGTTGTTCAATGAAGAAGACCCAAAGTCGCTTTGTGTAGAGAAGGGCTTCGATTGCTTCTGCAGATCGCGGGCCTGCCTCAGCACCTCGCTGCAGAAGCTCTATCGAGCGCAGGATCGCCCCGTGCTCGGTCCCCCGTGCTGTTCTGACATCTGTCGCCAGCACTTCCTGATACGGCGAATGATACATCGTTGAAATCCCGGCCTTGTTTAGGCGCTGATATAACTGACGAGCGACAGGCTGTAGATCCGATTGGTGAGTGCGTATGACGTGTCGAGAAGCGTTTGAAGCTGGGCAAGCTTCGTCGATGCCTCGGTCGGGTCCGAGTCGCCCAGCTCGCTCGACCAGTTGTCGACCAGCTTCTTTTCCGTGGTGAGCCGTTCGTTCGTCGATGTGATCTGGGATTGCGACACGCCGAGCGTGGATTGCATGCCGCTGATGCCCGCCATCGCGCTGTTCACCTTGTCAAGCGCTGCTGCGATAACCGTTTGCTGCGTTCCCGTATTCAGATTGTCGAGCCCGAGGTCCGAGATCATCGTGTAGGCTTCGGCGAGCTGGCGGAATGCTTCTTCATTCGCGGAAACGGATGTCGTTACCGTTTGCCCATCGGAGATCCGGGCGGTTCCCCTCGTCGACGAGGCGTTGGACCAATTGCTTGACCACGACGCATCGTCGAACAGCGCGGAAAAATCGCCGGACAGAAAAGATGTCATGTCGGCGGATGTTATCGAACTCGCCGAAGAGTCGGACTGCGTAATGCCGAAAGCCGTGGAAAAGGCGCTGGCGGTCGCGGCCTTTGCCGAGTCCGAATAATCATTCAACGGCGTAGCTCCGGTGTTGGAGCCGCCAAAAACGTAAGCGCCTGCTGTGGCCGCATTCAGGGAGGTGATCAGGGATTCCAGCATTCCCTTCGCCTGCGCCGAGAGCGCACTCACGTCCCCGGTGCTCTTTGCGGACAGGAGGGCGTTGCTGAGCTTTTCGGCATCGCTGTAGATCGAGGTGAGTGCCGTGGTCGAGGTCGATATCTTGTTCAGCACAACCGAATTTGCGGTGATTGTACTCGTCAGGCTCGTCGATCTTGCCTGAAGAGATCGATAGAGCCCATATTGGCTTCCAAGACTGGATACGGGATCCGAGATCTTTCCGCTTGTGGTCTCGGCCGTAATCTTCGCGATTTTTGCCTGGGCGTCCGCAACTGCGTTAGGCGCAATTGAATAGAGGACTGATGTAGAAACTGTGCTTACCATGGTTCGTCCTCCGGCTAGATCGCGTTGAGAAGATCGGAAAACATCTGATCGACGGCAGAGACGAGCTTCGCGGAAGCGCCATACGACTGTTCGAGCGCGAGCATTTTCGAAAGCTCTGTATCGATGTTCACTCCCGTCGCATTCGAAAGCGCGGTCGCAGCGGTGCTTTTTACGGTGGCGCTGTAGGCCGCCGTGGACGATGCAGCTTGCGACTTGACCCCGAGCCATGAGGCTGAGGCAGCGGCATAGTCAGCAAGACTGAGAGAAGTTCCGGCGTCGGCAACGGGGTCGAAAGCCTGGGCGGTTTTAAGGCCGCTGACCAGCTCATTCAGACGATCCGTGTATCCGGTTTCGCCTGGAGTCGGATTATATACATAAGGATCGGCGCCATTGGTCGAGATGCCGCCATCTCTCAGGAGAGTCGGTGTGGCGACGACCGAAGCCGCAACCGATATCCTTGACGCAAGCCCCTCGGAAACCGTTCCCGAGGTTGGGACGACAAGACTTCCGGCGTCGGTGAACAGGCCAGCCTGTGGCGAGCCCCCGCCACCACTTTGATCGGTTTCCTGGAAAGCGGTTATCAGGCCGCGCGCGATCTCGTCGAGCTGGTCCTGATAGGTGACGGCGAGATCGTCCCTCACTTCGACGAGCCCGGCGAGGCGCCCGCTCTTGATTTCGTAAGAGGCACCCGAAGTGGTGACGGGCACGCCATCGACATAGACCGCGTTCCCCTGCGTGGAGGCCGTAAACGTGGTCTTGGCCTCGAAGGTTACAGAACGGGCCGTCTTGTCGAACAGCGTCACGCCGCTGTCGGTGTAGATGGCCATGTCGTTGTTTGAGCGCGTCACCGTGGAGATGCCGATCTCGGCGCTCAGGCTTTGCAGGATACTGTCCCGCTCGTCGAGCGCATCGGTGATGTCCGCACCGGCGACCGTTCCCTTGACAATCGTTTCGTTGACAGCCTGGAACCGCGTCAGGAGATAGTTGATGGTCGAGACGGAATCGCCGATCGCGGCGTCAGCATCCGCGCGCACTTGCTGCACGGTATCGGCGGCGCTGTTGAGCGCGCCGGCGAGATCGCTCGCAGCCTGCACGGCGTCTACGGACGCCTGGGATTCAGGCGAGGCAGCATAGGTCGACAGCGCATCCGACAAAGCCGCGATGAGAGCGGTTGGCGATGTGGTATCATCGACGGTGGTTGCGCCAACCGTGCTCTGAAGCTGCGTGAGCGCGTCCGAAACCGCTCCGTCGCGCGCGTCGTTGGCATTTGCAGTCAACAAACTCTTCAGAGCGGCCGCATTTGTAACGCGCGTAATGGAGACAACCGACGGCAAGCCGTTGATCGTGACCACATTCGCAAGCTTGCGGCTCGCTCCGTCCGTCTTCTGATTCGCCACATTGCGCGCAACGACGGCGGTTTGAGAAGAGGCAACGGAAACGCCCGCGGCGGCTGTATTCAGCGCAGAGGTCAGCGACATCGGTCAGCCCCCTAGGTATTCAGATTGACGAGAACTTTCAGAAGGTCGGACCCCGTCTGAAAGACCTTGGCGTTGGACTGATAGATGTTCTGTGCCTGGATCATTCGCGTCAGTTCCGTCGCAAGATCGACGTCCGAATTCTCAAGCGTATAAGAGTTGATCGTTCCGAAGCCATTGTTCCCGGCGGTCCCGATCTGAACGCTGCCCGACTCCTGATTTGGCAGATAGGCGTTGCCGCTGATGACGGTCATGTTGTCGGGACTGGCGACGGTTGCGAGCGGGATGGTGTAAGCGGCGACCGTCGATCCGTTTTCATAAACGACCGACAGCGTGCCGTCAGACGAAATCTCGACCGACTTCACCGCGCTCGCCGCGTTGCCGTTCACGTTCGCCGAAAACGTGTAGGCGGAATCGAGCTGCGTCGATTTCGAAATATCGAGCGTCAGAGTGCCGCCGTTGGGCACCGGAACCGAAAGGCTCGTTGGCGTAGAGAGCGCGTATGTCGTAGGGTCGAACGTCAAGGTTTCGGTGACAAGCGCGGCGCTCGAATAGGGAAAGCCACCATTGGTGGCATCAGCCTGATTGTAGACGGATACTTCCCACTCATTGTCGGCCGTCTTCGTGTAATAGACGTCGAGATTGAGCGATGAGCCGGCATTGTTGTAGGCGGTGAAAGAGGTTTTTTGCGTATAGGTCGCATTTGCGGCGTTGGCGGAAGGCAGCTTGGTGGCATCCGTGACTGCCGTTGCGCCTATAGGCAGGTTGAAAGTGACGACACCTTCCGTCGAGGGGACCGCCTTCATCGCAAGGTCGCCGACGTTCACCACTTCGAGGCCCGCATAACTGTTTGCAGACGGCGTCGTACCAACGGGATACCCAAGAAGCGTATATCCTGCCGCGTTTTTCAGAGTGCCGTCAGCCTGCTTCTCAAATGCGCCCGCGCGCGTCAGAACCGGGGTGCCGTTCGGGCCCGACACGATGAAGAAGCCGTTCCCGTTCACGGCCAGGTCGGTCGCACTGGTCGTTGATGTCGTGGTGGATTTGCCGCTGATCGCCGTGCGCACATCGGTATCCACGCCGCCCGACTGATAATCTCCCGAGCCACTGCTCGTCACGAGGGTCGAGAACTCTGTCGTCGAGCGCTTGTATCCCGTTGTGCTCACATTGGCGATGTTGTCGGCCACTGTGCTCAGAGCCGTCGACTGGGCGGCCATGCCCGCTGCACTCGTGTTAATTAGTCCGTAAAGGCTCATTGCGAATCGCTCCCCCAACCTATGCGCCTAATTGGTTGTAGGCTCCTTAGCTTGTGCGGACCTTGGATCGAAGGGTGAGCAGCCGCGACTTCGAAAACGCTACGGCAGTCAGGAAGCGCGCAGCATCAGGCGCAGCATGTCATCCAGCGTTTCGCCGGGCCGAAGGTCTTCGGCGCTTTGCGTCAGATAGCGGTATACGGCGGGAACGAGACGGACAGCCTTGTCGAGTTCGGCGTCGTTGTTTGGCTTGTGGCCCGCAATCATCCGAATATCCCGCGTCTCCTCGAACCTCGAAATGAGCCCCTTGAGTTCCCGCACCGCGGACTTCTGGTTCGGCGTCCAGACGCGGGGAGCAAGACGCGAAACCGAGCCCAGAACGTCGACCGCCGGAAATCTCCCCTGATCCGCGATGGCGCGGTCGAGCACAATGTGGCCGTCGAGTATGCCGCGCAGCGTATCCGCCACCGGATCATTATGGTCGTCACCGTCCACGAGGACCGAGAAGACGCCCGTTATCGATCCTTTGCCACTCGCGTTGCCGGCCCTTTCAAGCAGCTTCGGAAGGTCCGTGAAGACGCTTGGCGGATACCCCCGAGAGACAGGAGGTTCGCCCGCTGACAATGCGATTTCTCTCACCGCGTGCGCATAGCGGGTGACGGAATCGAACACGAGAAGCACCCGCTGTCCTTCATCGCGAAAATATTCCGCCACGGCGAAGGCTGTTTTCGCAGCCAAGCGCCGCATCATCGGGCTTTCATCGCTCGTGGAAACGACAAGAACGGCCTTGGCCATTCCGTCCTTGGTCAATGTGTCGTCGATGAATTCCCTGACCTCTCGCCCACGCTCGCCGATGGCGGCAAAGACGGTCACGTCGAAGGAACTGCCGCGCGTCAACATGGACAGGAGCGTCGATTTTCCGACGCCCGATCCGGCGAAAATTCCGATCCTTTGCCCGGCACAGAGAGGCGTGAAGACATCGATGACGCGCACGCTCGTGAGTACGGGTTCGCTGACACGCTGTCGCTCAAGAGCGAGCGGCGGCGCCTGATCGACTGGAATGAGACGCGCCCCGCGCCCCAGGGCCGGGCCGTTGTCGATGACGCGGCCAAGCGCATCGATCACGCGGCCTTTCCAGGTCTCGTTCGGTCGAAGCTTCAGCGTCGAAGCAAGCCTGACCGGGGCGCCGAGAAAAGGCTGGTGACGCTCTTCAATGGTGCGCACCAGAATCGTATCGCGCTCCACCCGCAGCGTTTCGGCGAGGGCATCGCCTTCGTCGGTCGCAATAGACACCCAATCGCCGAGCTTCGTGAACTTCGACAGCCCATCGACGCGGATGTGTTCCGTCGAAAGCTCCACGACCCTGCCGCTCACAACAGCGAGCCGATCGTCGAGAGCAGCCTCGAAGGCTTCGGCGAGAGTTGTGAGAGCGGTGCGACCGAAACGCGGCAGAACGCCGTCAAGATCGCGATGCGGCTGCTCAACCATCAGGAAGTCGGCGACCCGAGCGCTTGAATCGCGGATTTCAAGCCCGATTCGACAGACTGGATCGTCGATGCCGCCTCATCGAATGCGCGTTGCACATAGATGAGTCTGGCCGTCTCCTTGATCGCGTTTACGTTCGATTCCTCGACATAGCCCGATGCCATGTTGCTCTTCGCCGGGTCTGTCGCGGCGATGGCCGGCTTGTCGGAAACGAAGCCGCCTTCGACCCGCGAAAGCTTCGCGTCGGAGCCGAACACGAACACGCCGATCATGCCTATGCGTTCGTTATTCTGCGTAATCGTGCCGTCCTCGGCAATCTGCGGCGTCGGGCCGTTGGGATCGACCTGCAATGGCGCGCCGCCGGCATCGAGCACCGGATCACCCCGCATCGAAACAAGCATGCCGCTCGTCGTCATCTGCATGCGACCGTCTCGGGTGTACATCCTGCCAGCGGGAGTCTGGACGGAGAGCCAGCCTTGCCCCTTGAGGGCGACGTCAAGCGGATTGCCCGTCTTGACCAACCCGCCTGCGCCAAGGCTGACGACGCTATCTTTTGACGTAACGAAAGCTGTCATCTGCGCATCGGCAGCCGACAGAACGCTATCGAACTTCATTTCAGTGCCCCGATAGCCAACGGTATTGGCGTTCGCCACGTTCTGGGCAACGGTATCCAGGCGTTTCTGAAGCGCCACCTGAGCGGAAAGCGCAACATAGAGCGACGACTGCATAAACGTCTCCGGTGGGGCGTGCTGAGAGATGCGGGGATGGAAGCAGGAGACACCGGGCGAGCCCGGTGAAGCGTCAGGCGGCGGCGGCTTTTGCGACAGCAAGCGCCTTGTCGATCTTCTCCTTGAGTACGGGAGCGCTGAACGGCTTCACGAGATATTCGTTCGCGCCCGCTTCCTTTGCCGCCGCGACGTTGTCCGCTCGCGATTCTGCCGTGACCAGGATGAAAGGGATCTGCGCCGTCGCTGCATTCGAGCGAACATAGCGGAGCAAATCGTAGCCCGACATCGGCTCCATGTTCCAGTCGGAGATGATCAGGCCATAAGAATTCTTCTGTATCAGCTCCAGCGCCATTCCGCCGTTGGACGCCTCATCGACATCGTCGTAGCCGATTTGCTTCAGCAATTTGCGAACTATTCTGACCATAGTGCTGTAATCGTCTACGACCAGAATCTTTAAACCGGCTGTCATTGTGTCGTCTCCTGCTCGCGGGCGGGCGCCCAATCTTTTTCCATTCTTGCTGAAAAAGCTTATGCGAGACTATCCGCGCTACAACCTGGATGCTATTTTGATTGCGGTGCCGTCTGGAGCTTCTCCGAGGCGCAAAATTCCGATGCCTGAGGCGTCCAGGCCCCGAAGCCGCTTTGAACGAGGCGATCCAGAACGCGGCAGACGTAACGCTTTTGTCCTTCCTTGTTGTTCTTTCCCGCGTTGTACCGGGCCACCGCCACAGTCCACGTGCTTTCCTGTTGCTTGAGCGCCTTCAGGAAACGCGCCGCGTAGTCGACATTTTTGTGCGGATCGAGCATTTCGTCGACGGACGCGAAATGCTCGCCGTGGAAATAGTAGTTCAGCTGCATGCAGCCCACGTCGATGAGCTTCAACCCTTCGCGGCGTGCGGCGTGGAAACGCTCGATCGCCTGCGCCTTGTCGAGCGAATATATGGCCTTGCCCTCAAGGTTGAGGGAGAACGCACGCAGATTGCCGTTTATGCCAGTTTCAGTAAGCCCCACGGCGTAAAGAACGCCAAGCGGTATCTGATACTTGCTGGCCGCCGCAACCATCTCGCGCTCGCACAGGTTTGGCTCGACCGATTCGGCTGGAACGAGGCTAGATATAAAGAGCAGTGCGGTTGAGATGGCTCTCAGCTTGCCCATGCTCCGATCCCTCTCTCATGCCCCGATTGCCGGGCTCCCCCCTGTCCTTCTGACCGCTCTGTCCCATTCCGTCCGACCCGGTGTCTGTCGAACCCGATAGCGACTGATCGCTGGAAGCAGTGGAGGTGCCGGTGACGGAAGGCGTTACCGGCTGAGGCGCGAGCTGAACCGAAATGGTGTCGACCTTGTATCCGGTAGAGCGAAGCAGCCCTTCGAGAACCTCCCGATCCTGTGCCAGCAACTGGGCGGCCTCGGGCTTCTCGACGCTGAGGACGACGGAAAGCTTGCCGCCGTTCATGGACATGCGCACTGTGACTTCGCCAAGATTTTGCGGCGTGAGGCCGATGGTAAGCGTACGCAAGGGCTGCGTAGCCTCCGCAGTCGGAAGTGCGACACGGGATGTGGATTGCGACGCATCGGACGAAGACGTTGATATCGCGTTCGAGACCTGCTGCGCGAGGGTGCCGGAAGCGGGGGAAGCGGACGCGGAAAGAGCCTCGCCCAGTGCGCTTGCATCTTGCGCAGGGACCATGGTTGCTCCGCCCGAGCCAGACGCAGCGGGGGCGGACGGGAAAGCGCGTTTGCCGGTGCTCGAACTGGAGGCATCCCCGGCGCTGTTCGATGCCGTTACCGCGCCGCTGCCTGACGCGCCGGAGCCGGCAACCGATGCGGGATCGCCCGCGAGTGCGGCGGACGTAAGCGAACGTTGGCGAAGGGCTTCCGTTTCGGACGCGGCCGATGGCGCCGATGAGGACAGCGAAGGTGCACTCGCGGCCGATAGCGACGCCTGTGCGTTCTGCGACGAAGTCGAGCCACTCAGGACTTGGGAGAGACGCGCCGCAGTGTCAGCGTATGGCTGAAAATGCGTTTCGGACTTCAGGACGCTGAACGGGAGGGCTTGTCCGTTCGATGAAAGCGCGTCGTTCATCGCGGAAAGGGGCGCGGAATTCTCGCCTCTCGTTGCGGCGGTCTGAGGTCCTTCCGCTGTCGCCCCCGTTTCAAACTGGAGGAGCACCGGAAGAAGCTGCCCCTGCATTGGGATAACACTCGTGGAGCCCGCAGCACTTCCGTCTGTTTCGGAGGCGTCTGCTGCATTCGTCGCGGTGTCGTCCAACTCGAAAAGAGATCCGTCCTCGATGTCGCTCCCAGCGAGTTCAGACAGCTCCGAATCGATTGCCTCGGTGCGGCTTGCGTCGTCGACGGAGCGGACATCCTTCCCTGTGCTTCGCTGGCCGGCGCCCTGAATTAGCGCGTCCGCCAGCGAACCGGAAAACCTTGTTGTTGCGCTGACAGAGGCTTCAACGCCGTGGGAGCGCGAGTCCGGTGCTTCACCGTCGGACGCGGTATCGAGGAAGGAAGAAAATTCCGCTCCTCCCTTGTTTCCTCTATGCTGGCCGAGCGTCTCAGCGCCCACTATGGCGGACGTCGAGGATGCCGCAGCCGCCGGCTGCGCTATCGCTGTCGCTGTCATCTTTCTTTTTTCAGGACCAGATCGGCGTTCGCGATGGCCAATTGCGCTTCCATCATCCGTTTGCCGCCGACAAAAGTTCGGTCCCCCCCCCGTTTCCCTGCCAAAGCCACCTCATTACCTATTAACGGCTTGGGGGTTTCGTGGAGCTTGCGCGCCAACTGCAGCGAAGCAGAAAGCAGCGCGGCGTCATCTGCATCGAAAACTGCGGGGTCGAGCGAATTGAGCGTGGCGTTCGCCTCTTCATACTTTTCGGTGACGATGTCGACTGCCGCCTGGTACAAGAGAAGACGCTGCTTTCGGGCCTGATCGTTCTGAACGAGCGAGAGGCCCTTGCCCGCGGCGAGCGTGACGAGCGACCGCCGCCCGGAAAACACACCGCGTTGCGCAACATCCGTGAGCAAACAGGCAGGGCAGCGTCCAAAACCCAGCGGCCTCGCTTCCAAGAGTTGGGAGAGCGTTGCTACACCATCGGCGTCATCGAAACGGGGAAGGTAACCGACGATTCGCGCTTCCGCATCGGCGGCAAATGTCGATGTTTCGAAGCGCCGGATGTAGCTCAGCGCAGCCTTCGAAAACTCCTGCACCCGGAGCTTCTCGCCTGCGAGAACGATACTCTGACGCAAAGCTGCTTCTTCCACGAGCGTCCCCGGCAGCAGAAGCCGGGCGAGAGTGTAATAGGAGAAGGCGCGTTCGGCATCGGTTTGGGCGGCAAGCAGGGCTTGAACGAGGGCAAGGTGACCTCCCAATACCGGCTCGAACCGGCGGGCATCGATCGACAGGAGTATCGAAGAGGCTCGATTCGCGTCGCCGCTGCCATGCGCGATGATCCCGCGGATCAGATTTCTTTCCAGCTCGCTGAACTGATCTTCCTTCCACGGCTTGATCAGCTCGACGCTGCCGCCGCTCAAAACGAAGATTTCCGCGAATCTGAGAAATTCCCCGCTCATGAGTTTGAGGTTCTCAGCCTCGCGCAGATGGGCCTCATATCGCTCGCGGGCTTCGGCCATCTCCAGCGAAGAGGCTTGTGTCCTTGCCACTTCATCGAAGCGTCGCACATCCTGCCGAAGATCCGCTATCAGCGTTTGCTCGCGCTCCGCGCCGCTCGCCCCAGAGCCTGCCATCAGCAGCAGGGCCCCGAACAACGTTGCAATCGCCGCCCTCATTTGTCCTTGTCCTTGAGCAGGACTTCGATACGGCGGTTTTCGGGGGCCAGGGGATCTTCGGGATTGCGTGGCTGTCGATCCGCATACCCCTCGATCGATAGCACTCTTCCATCGCCGATCTTGCCTCGCGCCAGCATCAGGAACGCCATGCGCGCCCTTTCGGAAGACAGCGACCAGTTTCCGTAGGGATCACCCGCAAAGGGGCGCCCGTCGGTGTAACCCCGGATGATGATCTGACCCGGATACCTGGAGATGATATCGCCAATCCTGGTCATCACGAGGACAGTGTCCGGCTTCGGCATCGCCGAGCCCACATCGAACATGCTGCGCTTCGTGTCATCCATGAGACTGATCAGCGTTCCTTCCGTCACGCTGGCAACCGAGACCTGAACCCGAAACGACTGCGGCAGATTGCTTTGAAAATTTTCGATTTCCTTCAAAATCTGCTCTGCCAGGGGAGCAGGAGTCTCCGTCGGCTCTTTCTCGGCGATAGTGATGGATTTTTGCGGTTTGGCAGGCTCCGGGTGGTCAGTCGATGACCGTGACACCGGCTGCGTGATGTCCTCCGGCTTCGCAGATTGGATCAACCGCGGCTCGGCGATAAAGGGGTCGCGCGAAAACTCGCTACCAGACTTGCTTGAGACGTTATCTCTCGAAGCGATGCGCAGAGCTTCTTCAGCCCGGGTCTCCAGTTCGGTCAGCACGCCGAAGGGATTGCGGGTAAGCTCTTCCTCGGAGACGATTTGCCGATCCTGCGGATCTGCGGCAGCGGCCTTAGCCCGCCGCACTGCAGCCTCGGAAGGGTCTGTATCAAGCGCTTTCGGTATGGCCTCAGCGACGCCTTTCGCTGGCGGCGTCTCTTCACTGAGCTTTATCGGATTGAAGTAGTTTGCTATCTGGGACAGGCGCTCCTTCGAGCTGGAATTCACCAGCCACATCACGAGGAAGAAGGTCATCATGGCGGTCATGAAGTCCGCGTAGGCTATCTTCCATACGCCTCCATGTTGGTCCCCGTCCCCCTTGTACAGCTTCTTGCGGACCACGATGTCCGCGTGCGCCGCCGCGTTCTTCTTGTGTCGCGTCATACTCATGAACTCCGATACTCATTAACCAGCGACCAAGGCTCGTCTCTATTACGGTTCTATCGACGGAAACCGTCACGTCACATGCCTTCGTGATCACCGTCTCGACTGTCACTGCCTCATCGAGGCGCTGGGCCAGTTCGTGAACCAGATCCGAAGGACCGCAGATTTTTAATTTTATGACGCCTTCGTCTGAAGTTAGCCTTTGGATTTCCGCTAAAAGTCGAGCTATAGCTTCATCAGTCAGGTGGCGTTCGACGATGGGTGTCAGGATCCGCGCTGCCACGTCGCAAATTTCAGCCTGCATGGCAGCCAACGACTGAATCAGCAGGGCCTGGAGACGATCCGCCTCGCCCTCGACCCACTGTTTTCTTGCCGCCTCCATCTCGGCTTTATGGCTTGCGTCACTCTCTGCGAGCATCTTCGCGGCGACCGCCTGGGCTTTCGCTTCGCCCTCATCCAGCCCCTTCCGGTAGGCTGCGGCCATTTCGAGTTCCCGCGCTTCGACGCTTTCGCGTGCCAAGGGAGCCCCAAGACGGGCAAGAAAATCCGGCAAAGGCAGGCGCCCCGAGACCGCTTCCACGTCAACCCTCCCTGATCCAGTCGATGAGAACGGCGGCGGCTTTCTCCTCGTCCCGAGCGATGGCCTTCTCCACGGATTTCAGAGGCGTATCCTTATTACTGGTGCCCAGCGTTGTGAGGGGCGGGACATCCTCAGCGAGAGCATCAACCGGCGCGGCAACGGTGTCGAGAATCGGTGTGTTTCGCTTGTCGGCGGCGATTTGTGGCGCGGGCTTGGGCTTGTTTTCAAGGATCATCCGCAGCGAGGGACGAAGCCCGATCACCACAAACAGGATCGTCGAGAGAAGTATGGCAGCGGCAAGCACATAGCTTCCCAGTCCTTCCATCACATGATCCCAGAACGAGGGCGCCGGCGCCGGCTCGAACTCATTGCCTCCAGCGAAGTCGAGTGCAACAACCGTAGCCTTGTCGCCGCGCAGCGAGTCCAGCCCCGCGGCTGACGAGACAAGCCGCTCCACAACCCGTAGCTGTTCATCCGGCGCGGTCTTGGCGCTCTCGGCCGCAGCGATGAGCGGCTTCCTGTTCAAAACCACCGCCACGGCGATGTTTTCCACCCGGTAGCCCTCGCTGTGTGTCGTGACGCTTTTCGAACTCACCTCGTAATTTGTCGTCTCTTCCTTTCTTTCGCTCGCGCGCTTCGACTGATCGGAAGGCTTCGTGTTCTGCTGATCAGCGGGAATATTCTGCTCCACGCTGACATTCCATTTCTGATTGGTATTTTGAGAGTTGCTGCTCTCTTTTACCGTGCGGGTGGAGCGCTCGGCCTTGGATTCAGGGTCGAAGGCGGTCTCGTTGATCTGCTTCTTGTCGAGGTTCAGCCGGACAGTGACGCTCGTCTCGTAGTTTCCGAGCCCGATGACGGGGGTCAACGTCTTGCGAATATTGTCGTTTATTTCGCGGGAGACCTGCTTTTCGAGTTCCAGCATCTTGCCGCTGGCAACGCCGGGACCGTCATCGCCGGCGGAAAGGATGGTGCCGTCGGTGCTGAGCACCGCCACATGATCCGGCTTCATTCCCGGCACAGCCGACGCCACGATCTGGCGAATGGCGGCTGCGGAGGGCGGCTGCGCTCCCGATTGCTTGACGACCACCGACGCCGAAGCAGGCTGAGGCTCGCGCCGGAAGGAGCCGGCGTCCGACATGACGAGATGAACGCGCGCTGAACTTACGGACCGCATGGCTTCGATAGTGCGGGCGATTTCACCTTCGAGCGCCCGGACACGGGTGACATTCTGCATGAAGGAGGTCAGACCCAGCGACCCGAGCTTGTCGAACAGCTCGTAACCAGCCGTTGCGTTGTTGGGAAGACCGCGCTCGGCGAGGATCATGCGGGCCCGCGCGGTGTCACCCCGGTTCACGAAAACCTTGTTCGCTTCCGAGCTGGCGTCGAAGGAGATGCCAGCTTCCTTGAGAGCGGCACCGATGCGAGAGACATCTGCAGGCGTGAGCCCGACATACAGCACATCTTTATCCGCCCGGCTGACATAGTAGCTGCCGATTCCGATGATCGCCACAATTGCAATGCCCACCGCCGCCAATGCAGCAAGGCGGCGTGCGCCCAAGCCCAAAAAGCTCGCCGTCAACGCGTCAATCTGATCGCGAATCGCCATGTTTCCCCAACCCCGTTGCGAAGCAGGGCGGATCATCGGCTCGTTACCTTGCGCGTGGCAGGAGGCCTGGGTTGCAGGCACTCCCGCTACGCGGTTCGGCTTACTGGAAGAGCTTCAGGATCGACTGCGAGGACTCGTTCGCAATCGAGAGGGCCTGCACGCCAAGCTGCTGCTGGACCTGCAGGGCCGAGAGACGGGTCGACGCTTCGTTCATGTCGGCGTCGACGAGCGAGCTCACACCGGCATCCACAGAATTCACAAGCGAATCAACGAAGTCCTTCTGGCTCTCGATGCGCGACTGCGTCGAACCGAGCACCGAAGACGCTGCCGTCACGGACTTGATCGCCGCTTCAACCTGCTTCTGGTAGGCATTGATCATCGCCAGATCAGCGCCCTCATCGGTCAGCGCCGAAATGTCGAGGTTGAAGACGCTCTTGCCGTCCGCCGTAGCCGTGTCGGTGGTGCCGTCAGCCTTGGTGAAGGAGCCGGTCGTCGTGCTGTCGACCTTGTCGAGAATGCCGATGTTGCCGTTGGAATCGAAGAGCGCGGTATCGGCCTTGCTGAATGTGATCGTACCGTAGCTGACGCTGCCGTCGGACGAACGAGACAGAGAGGCGACAAAGGAAGCGGTGTCGTTGTAGCCCGTGCCGGCCGAATTGACCGACAGGAAGTTTTGGCCGTTGAGGCTGGCGCCCTCGGCATACGTCTTCAACTGCGCCTGATATGTAGCGATTTCACCCTGAATCTTGGTGCGGTCGGCGCCCTGGGTTTGAGCGGTGATGAGCGAGTTCTTGATCTTCGAAAGCGTGTCGGAGATCTTGCTCATCGCATCCGTCGCGGTCGAGAGCGTCGCATCGGCGACGTCGAGCGAGTCGGAGATCGTCGTAAGAGCCGAGCTGTCGCTCTTCAGCGAGGTCGCGATCGAATAGTACGACGCATTGTCCGCCGCCGTGCTGACGCGCAGACCGGTGGAGATTTCGCTCTGAGTCTTGTCGAGGTTCTTGACGGTGTTCTGGAGGTTCAGCAGAGCTGTGTTGGCGGCGTTGTTCGTCAGAATGCTGGTCATGGAAGTGTCCCTTGGTCGGATTGCATCTTGGGACATACCGGACTTGAACCGGCACGCGGAAACGGCATCATGCCTGCGATGGTGCTTCGCATTTGTGCACCTCGCTCCCGCGTAACTACAGTAAACAGGAAAAATGCTAATTTTTCGTTAAGAATAGCCAGATCGGGACAACTCGAAGAACATCAATAACTATTCAATCGATCGTCATTGATTTTTCAATTGTATGGCCTGGGAGTCGCCTGTCAAACAGCGAGCGATGACAGAAAAATCCCGCCGCAAGGCGACGGGATTTGTCAACTTGTTCCGCGCTTTTAGACGTAGTCAGGCGTGGATTTGCTCCGGCGCGCGGTGTGCTGGCTCGAAACCACTGCTGACTGGCGGCAGATACTTGGCGCCGTCGTCGTCAGTATTGATGACGTGGACGAATTCGGACATGCTCTTCGATAGCTTCGACGTGATATCGGAGAGGCTGGAAGAGATCCCCGACAGCGCCGCCGCCTGTTCCCTCGTCTTGCCCGCGACGACAGAGACGGAGCCCGAGCTTTTCGCCGCCTTCTCGCTACTTTCAGCGGCGAGAGAAACATTCTGCGCGATTTCCTGGGCTGCTGCGGTCTGCTCTTCTACAGCTGACGCGATCGCACCAGTGAAGCTATGAATCTCCGATATCCTTCCGGCCATCGACTGTATGGTCGCGATAGCCGCCGTGGTATATTGCTGGATCGACTGAACCTGGTCGGCGATGGCATCGGTCGCCTTGGCCGTTTGTGCGGATAGTTCCTTGACTTCCGAGGCGACCACCGCGAACCCCTTTCCGGCATCTCCAGCACGCGCGGCCTCGATCGTGGCATTGAGCGCGAGCAAGTTTGTCTGATCGGCGATAGTGCGGATGATTTCAACGATGGAGCCGATTTCCTCGGTTGCTGTCGTCAGATTCTCGACATCCCTGTTCGTCCGGTGGGCTTCTTCCGTCGCCACCTCCACAACGGCGTTGGTACTGTGCGCCTGCTGCGAGACATCCCGGATCGAATAGCTGAGTTCCTCGGTCGCCGTCGCGACGGCATTCGAATTGTCGGCGGCGCTCGCGGAAACTCGCGCGGCTATCTCAGCTTCGCGGGTCGATGTTTCAGCCGCGTCGGAAAGGGTTTCCGCCGATTGCCGCAGTTGGCCGATTTGCCGTTTCAAGCCCTCGACCACGCCAGCCATCGTCTGTTCAAACTGAATTGCTTCGAGCCTCAGATAGTGCTCGCGCTCTTTTTCGCGGTCTCGTGACCGGGTGACCTCTTCCCGAAGTGACCACAGTTCTATCAAATTGCGGCGCAGCGCTTCGACAGCTCGCGCGACCGGCCCCAAGGGAGCCTTCTCACCGAACGGGAGGTTCGCTGGCTGCACATTGCCGTCTGCGAGGCTCGTTATGGCGCGCCCGATATCGAGGAGCGGGTTGAGAATGGAGCGAGCGATCCACCATACAGCCAGCGCCAGGACCGCCAGAAGACCACATACGATAGCGCCATGGACGTAGAGCCGATAAAGGAAAGCTTCATGAAGGCTTGCCGCATCGGCACTCACTGAGACAAAGCCTCCTATTTCCGGGGCGGCCTGCACGAATGTAAGTTTCGGGGTCCAGGAATGGCGCGCGACGATTTCGGGACCGTGCGTAAAGCCCGCGCCCGCGGGGCTTTTCGCAATTTCCGCGAAGGTCTGCGGCGACTTCTTGAGATTCTCCGGCCCTGCTTCCGGCGCATTCTTTCCCGACTGGGAGGGAGTGCCATGACCGAGCGCGACGCCATTGAGGTCATATGCGAGGGCGGTCGTCACACTATCTTGGTCCTGAAAGCGCGCGGAACGGATTACACCGAGATAAGCTTCTCGACCGACCTTTGAGGCTGGTCCCCCCGCCGTTGCCATTTGCGCGCGAGCAACGGAAAGCACGAGATTTGTCCAATTTCGCAGCTCGCTTTGCTTGTCCTGCACCATCTGCCAGTGCAGGAACCAGAAGCTCACCAAGGCAGTCACCCCATAGGCGAACAGGGCGAGGGCCACGATCATATTGATCCGGGTTAAAATTTTCAGACGGGCGGCCATAGATGCATACTCCACTCAAAACTCTCGCAGGTTGTACACGAACAGCATTAAGGCGGAGTTTCCAGCCTCCGATGTTTGCGAAATGTGTGTAGCGGGAGATGCTCGGAATATTCGTCGCGATTTACATAAAAGTGGATATGCCAGCTGGGCAGAAAAATTAGTCTGACTACGGGATAGTACCCTCGAAATCAGGAACAGGTTGCAATGTCGAACGCACTCCCCCACCCAACTTTCGGTCAGACTGAACCGCTGATCATGGATCTGATCGCGCGTGCGCCGCACCTCATTAATCCCGCATCCGGCATCGCGAACGATTTTCTTAATCAATACAATGAGGCGCTGCTCCTCATTGAGAACTTGCCCGTATTGCTCCCCGAGATGATCGATGAACTATTGGCTTGGAAGCCGAAGTCGTACGTGGCGTACTTCGAAAGCTCACCGCTGAGTGGCGGCGACATCGCAATCACGGTTTACCAGCTGATCGACGTCGATTTCAGGAATGCTTTCGAGAAGCAACTCGCTCTTCTGAATGCGATCACACAACAGGCGATCTATCTCATTCGAGTCATGCAGTCGAAAGCCGGGGAACTCACCTCGGAGAATGTCGAGGGTTTCTGCAGGGTCATCGCCAAACGCCTCAGGATCGAGATCGAGAAGGCTGTCGATCTCGTCAATCACGGTATCGATCAGCCTAGCGAAACATCCCAGGTGATGGCCGACCGCCTGATGGCAGCCGCCACTGATATCAAGTCCTTATAGAGTGTATTGCCATGGATGAGTTGCTGAGCGATTTCCTGAGCGAGGTGACCGATCACATTCAGGAAATCGAATCCCATGTGGTCGTTTTTGAGAAGAACCCCGACAATTCAGAAGCTATCCGCCAGATTTTCCGGCTCTTTCACACCATAAAGGGAACGGCCGGTTTTCTGGGGCTCACCCGTCTTCAAAGCGTTTCGCACTCCGCGGAAACACTCATCGATGGGCTCCGCAGCGGACGTGCCCCGGTATCGCCAGCAGCCTCGTTGCTGTTGAAGGCGATCGACCGCGTGAAAAGCCTGCTCGAAAGCGTCGCGGAGCTTGGCGAGGAGCCGGCTGGCAACGACACCGATATTGTCAGCCGCATCGAGACCTTTCTCGATCGGGGCGATGACCTGGAAGCGGGCTCCGCTCTCGCCGACACGCCGGTGACGCCGAAGCAAGATGAGACCTGCGCGCAACAGGCGTCGACTGACCGTCAGGAAATCGTGCCCGAAACACCGGGCACTGTCGCTGGGAACTCTCCGCAAGCCGACGTGGCGCCTTCCGTCGCTGAGGCCATTGCCCCGTCGCAACCGTCTCCTTCGCAGAAGGTCGAAGCCGACCAGACTTCGTCCAAGCCGGCGTCCGGGAAGGAGATGGGACAGGAGACGCTTCGCATTCCAACGGCGGTCATCGAACGTATCATGGCCCTTGCCACGGAATTGGTGCTGTCGCGCAACCAGATCATGAACCTGTCGCGGCGGCAGGACATGCATCAGATGAAGATGCCGCTGGAGCGGCTCTCCGGCCTCACTTCGGAATTGCAAGATGCCGTCATGCAGGCCCGCATGCAGCCGCTCAGGCGCCTGTTCGATAGCGTGCCGCGGCTGATCCGGGATCTCTCGGCGGAAACCGGCAAGGAATTCAATGTCGTCATCGAAGGGGCCGACACCCGTCTCGACCGCCAGCTGATCGAATCCATTCGCGATCCGCTGATGCACCTCGTGCGCAACTGTGCCGACCACGGCATTGAAGGTCCGCAGGAGCGCGCGGCACGCGGCAAACCGGCCGCCGGCCTCATTTCCATCGTCGCAAGTCAGGATTCAGGCCAGATCGTCATCGAAGTGTCAGACGATGGCCGGGGCTTCGACAGCGAACGGATTCGGGCGAAAGCCGTCGAGCGAGGCCTTGCGGAGGCAGACGCGGTCGCGCGCATGACCGACGAAGAGGTGTACCGTTTCATTCTGGAACCGGGGTTTTCCACCGCACAGACGATAACGACGATATCGGGCCGTGGCGTCGGCATGGACGTCGTACGCGCGCACCTCGAAGCGATCGGCGGAAGCATCGGGCTTCATTCGACGAAGGGCGCCGGTTCGCGCTTTCTGCTCAGAATTCCCCTGACGCTTGCCATCGAGCCCGCGCTGATTGTCCAGGCCGCGGGCCAGCGGTTTGCGTTGCCGCAGAAATACGTCGTCGAGGCGCTCGATTATTATGACGGCTCGCATGTGATCGGCGAGATGGAGGGGCAGCGCGTCCTTCGGCTTCGCGATGAAGTGTTCCCGGTCGCCGCGCTGGCCACGATGTTCGATCTGGACGACAGCGACGCGTCTCCCGACAAGGTCGTGATCGTCTTGCGGCTTGGCGCCAGAAAGCTCGGCCTGATCGTCGACGGCATCGGCGACATTCAGGAGATCGTGGTAAAGCCCCTGAGTCGGCTCTTTCAGAAATTTCGGATCTTTACGGGGTGCACAATCCTCGGAGAAGGATCCGTCATCCTCATTCTGGATCCGGCCGGAATGGCCGACTTCATGAAACTCGATCAAGAGCCCGTCAAGAGCGGGCCGCCAGTGGAGCGCGCCGTCGAACGGACGGAGACGCCACTCATTCTTTTCAAAGCTGGCAACGGCGCCACGAAGGCGGTTTTCCGCAAGGTCGTGTCGAGAATCATCCGTGTGGATGCGACCGACATCACGCGGGCGGACGGACGCCTCGTGCATCGTTATCAGGGTCGATTGATCCCGGTGCAACCTCTCACGGACTCACCCACCGGTAAATCGGTGCTGATCCTGATCCTGAATGTCGGGGACGAGACGTTCGGTCTGGCTATAGACGCCGTGATCGACATCGTGTCGTCTCAAGCCGTCATCGAACTCGAAGCCGCCACGCCCGGTCTCCTCGGCACCGTCAGCATTGCGCGTGATGCGGTCGAACTGATCGACCCCGAGCATTTTCGCCAGCTTGCCTTTTCGAGGGAGATCGTACTCGCGGTGAACGAGCCCGGAGCGGAACTCGCTCTTCATGACGACGATGCGGACGTGACGGATCGCGCAGGGGGTGACTACGCCATGCCTGAGCCGTCCAGCAACCATGCAGCAGCCGGAGCGATTGAAAAGGATATGTGCCATGCAGGCTGAACCCGGACTTGTCACGACACATCGCCGAGAGCCAGCTTCCATGGCGACGTCCGACATTCGCACCAGTTTCTTCACCGTGTTTGTGGCCGACCAAGTTTACGGAATAAGCGTCGGCGACGCTCCGACGATTTTCACCCTTGGCGAGGTTACTCCCATGCCGTCGGCGCGAGGCGGATATATCGGGCTGACAAACCTGCGAGGGCGCATCGTGGTGACGGTGAGCCTTCGCAAATGGTTAAGCCTTCGCCCGAAAGAGGGGGGAACCGAGAAATATGCAATAGCGCTTGAGGTTCAAAACGAATGCTTCGCTTTGCTCGTCGACAGGATCGGCGATGTGCTGACATTGCCGGAAATCAGCCGAACCGGGGTTCCCGCCCATTTTCAGAGCCGCAAGACGAATTTCGCGCGGGACATGTATTTCTCGGACATCGGTCTCATTCCGATATTGGACAAGACGCTTCTGTTCGATCAGCTCATGGCTCAGGTCGCGTCCTCAACGTCCGTCGAATGAGCCAGGCCAGAGGAAGCGGGCGCGCGATCACACTGATAAAGGTCAGGTCGCGCGCCTCACCAGGAATGGTATTCCGATGACTTCGCCTCCATCAGCGCGTCGTGATCTCGCTTGCCGCTGTCCTGAAGGCGAGAGCTGAGTTCGATCCTTGCTCCGAGATTGTCGACGGCTGCTCGCGATCATGACTTGAGCCTTGCCAGATCCAGCGCGATCGCCTCGCCATAGGCAACGGGCTGCGCGAAATGCGTCAGCAGCGGCACACCCTCGACGATCGCGCGAAGCACACGGATCGCGCCGGCGTGGGTGATCGCAAGCACGGTGTTTGAGTGGCCCCCGTTTTCGCCCGAGGTTTCGCCCCCCGCAGAGGCAAAACCGGCCGACATATCCGCGAGCCAGTCCGAGAGGCGCGCGGCCATGGCGGTCAGCGCCTCCCCGCCAGGCGGCGCGGTATCGGGCAGGCCGTTGGCCCACGCATCGAAGTCCGGCTGCGCGATTGTGTCCCAGCGCACGCCCTCCCAGGCGCCAAAGTCGAGTTCCTGCAAGCGCGGATCGATACGAGCGGCTGGATCGACCCGCAGCGCGAGATCAAGGCACCGCCGCGCGGGGCTCGTGCAGATGAGTGCGCCGCTGGCATGTGGCATGAGCCGAGCCGCCGCCGCATCCACCTCATGCGAATCGCAATGCAGAGCGAGCCGCCCGTAACACACACCCGCCTCGACGACCGGCTTCGGGTGGCGCGCGAGGATCAGACGCATGCCGCCAGCGCCAGCAGGAACGCCAGTTCAAAACTCTGCTCGAAAGCGCCGAGAACGTCACCCGTATAGCCGCCGATCAGCCGCTTCGCGCGCCAGCCCATGAACAGCACTGCGGCGACGCCCGCCGCCAGCCCAGCCAGTGCGAGCGGCAGCGGCAGCAGCGCCAGCGGCGCGAGGCCGAAGACGGAGGCGACGGCGAGCCCGCGCGCGGTCACGCTCTGCCCGGCAGGCTTCATCTTCCCTGCCTCGACGGGTTTCGCGTACGGCAGCACCGGCATCGCCGCGATGACCGCAAGCCGCCCGCCCGCGTGAATCGCGATGAGGGCGGCAGCGGCAACTGTTACCGGAAGGGCCGCCAGGGCGAAAACCTTCACGCCGAGGTTCAGCACCGTCGCCACCACGCCAAAGGTGCCGAGGCGGCTGTCGGTCATGATCGCGAGGCGCTTTTCCTTCGTGCTGCCGCCCATGGCGTCGAAGAAGTCCGCGAAACCATCCTCATGAAAGGCACCCGTCGCAGCAACGCCAGCCGCGACCGCCAGCAGCGCGGGGAGCGGCCCGGTCCACACGAGCGACGCGGCCAGCAGCACCGCCGCCGAAATGCCGCCAACCACCACGCCCGCCAGCGGGAAATATTTCACGCTGCGGTCGAGCCAGGCATGGTCGAAGGCGAACAGCCCGGGCACCGGCAACCGCGTGAGAAACTGCACGGCGCTCAGGAACAGGCAAAACTCCGTGCGGACGAAGGCGATCATGTCGGGTTCGGCCTCACTTGGCGTGCGTCGGATGCGGCCCGGGCAGGTCGGCCATGGTGTCGAGCATGGCCTGCGCCATGCGCAGCATGGGCACGACGAGCACGGCGCCGGTGCCCTCGCCAAGCCGCATGCCGAAGCTGAAGAAGGGCTCCGCGTTCAGCCATTGCATGAGCGCGATGTGCCCCGGTTCGGCCGACTGATGCGAGAACAGCAGGTAATCGCGAAGGTTCGGGTCGATGGCGACGGCAGCGCAGGCGGCGGCGGTGGCGATGAAGCCGTCGACGATCACGATCTGGCGCGCGTTCGCCGCACCGAACATCGCGCCCGCCATCATCGCGATTTCGTAGCCGCCGAACTCGCGCAGCGCGTCGAGGCCGGTTTCGACCGGCGCGCGGGTAAACGAACGCGCGAGCACATCGCGCTTGTGTTGCAGGCCCGCTGGCGGTGCGCCCGCGCCGGGGCCCACGACGACATCGAGCGGAAGCTTCGTCACGCAATGCGCGACAAGCGCCGCCGAGCTTGTGTTGCCGATGCCGATCTCGCCGAGCGCTAGCATGCCGAAGCCTTGCGCCCTCAGATCCCGCGCGATCTCGGATCCCGCGCGCAACGCCTCGCTCAGTTCATCATCGGTCATGGCGGATTCGTGCAGGAAGTCGCGCGTGCCGGGACCGATACGCCGCGACGTGAGGCGCGGATGCGGCGGGTGCGGCTGGCGCAGCCCCGCGTCGATCACGAACACCTCGACGTCAGCGCCCTTGGCTGCGATGTTGCCCCCGGCCTTGCCGTCGCAGGCCATGCCGGTGACGAGTGTCGAGATTTCGGCCGGGTACGCCGTCACGCCTTCCGCAACGACGCCATGATCGGCCGCGAAGATCGCAAGCGCCGCGCGACCCAGATCTGGTTTTAAGGATTGCGTTATAAGACCGGCGTGGATCGCCAGCGTTTCGATGCGGCCGAGCGAACCGACCGGCTTCGCCTTCTGGTCGATGGCGGCGCGAAGCGAGGGTTCAAGGTCGCGCGAAAGCGGCGTGACAGAGGGAAACCGTTCAGCTTTATGCATGGGATCACTGTTATAAGAGGCAAGCGATGAGCACTAAAGATCACACGGGCGGCGAGCCGGTCAATGCACCAATCTTTCCGAAGCCGCCAGTCGTGCTGCTGCTGTTCCTTGCCGTTGGCTTCGTGCTTCAGCATTTCCTTCCGTTGCTCCAGGGCGAGCCGGACGTCGCGAGCATCGTGGCGGGCAATGCGTTCATGGTAGCCGGGTTTGTCATCGCCGTGCTTGCCGCGCGCGAGATGTTCCGCGCCAGAACCGCCATTTTGCCCGGCGAGAAGGCTGCGGCGCTGGTGCAAAGCGGCGTCTTCACGCTTTCTCGCAATCCGATCTATCTGAGTTTCATTCTTTTTATGGTCGGGCTTGGCCTCGCGCTTGCGAACCTCTGGTTGATCCTGCTCGCACCCGCGCTTCTCCTCTACATGCAGGAACGCGTCGTGAAGCGTGAGGAAGCCTATCTGGCGGCGCGATTCGGCCCGCAGTTCTTCGATTATCGAAAGCGCGTGCGCCGCTGGATATAGGCGGTGCGGCTCTTCGCATCACGACATCGTTTCTTGATAACCGCCGAGCGCGGGGTGGTGTCGGCCTTGAAGGCACGCGATCCGGCCCGAAAACGGCCTTGTTGCGGTGCAACTCATCATCACACGGACGAATCAACCCGCAGAGGTTGCATGAGGCCCGGCGTTTTTTGCAGCTTTGTTAAGTTCCGGCCGACCTGGAAGCTCGAGTCTTTCTAAATATTCATGATCTCGCGTCATTCCTCCGTACCGGAACCTTTCCTATATGCGTGTGTCTTACCACCCGTGTTTCTTGACACGGCGAACATGGAGTTTCCCGAATGAAAACGACTCTCACGGCTGCCGCGGCTTTGATGATCGCTATCAGCCCCCTCGCAGCACAGACGACGGCGCCGGCGGCTACGGCCCCTGTCACCTTTATCGAACAGCAGACGAACAACGAAGTGCTTGGCACCGACTTCGTCGGCACCCCCGTCCTCGCGAAGGACAACCAGCAGATCGGCAAGATCGCCAACCTCGTGTTCGACAAGGACGGCCGCATTGCGATCGCTGTGATCGGCGTTGGCGGCGTGCTCGGGATCGGTGAAAAGGAAGTCGCGGTTCCGTTCGACGCGATCAAGTCCGAAAGCAAAGACAACAAGCATGTCTTCACGGTCGACGCGACGAAAGAGCAGCTCAAGGCCGCTCCCGCCTACAAGACGCTGAACGATCAGGCGTTCAATCAGCGCGTTGCCGAGTGGCGCCAGAAGGCCGCCGAAAGCTGGAAGCAGGCGAAGGAGAAGGCCGGCCAAGCCTACGAGCAGGCCAAGGATAAGGTCAACGAGAA
>NZ_JASGFR010000030.1:0-43807 GCF_047605405.1 Rhodomicrobium sp.
ACACACTGGATGTGGTACATTTTTCCGCAATTGCGCGGGCTTGGACGCAGTTCGACCGCCTGGCGCTTCGGAATCGCGTCGCTCGACGAGGCGCGCGCCTATCTTTCCAACGCAGTGCTTGGGCCGCGCCTCATCGAATGCACCCAGTTCGTGCTCGACGCGGGAAAGACCGTCAGCGCGATCTTTCCAGCGCCCGACGACATGAAGTTTCACTCGTCGATGACGCTCTTCGCGGAGGCTGCCGGCTCCGGCGAACCGATCTTTGCCGAAGCCATCGAGAAGCTCTGTGAGGGAGAACCGGACGCCGCCACTCTTAAGCTTCTCGGTAAGGCTTAAGCCTTCGCCCCTATAAAGTTGCAAGCGATGCGAGATGCTGGAAAAGCCAGGTCTCGCTCAGTGCGTCATTGCCCTTCTTCAGATAAACGCGAATATCGACAGGCGTTTCCGACGCGGCGGTGTAATCGAACATCACGCGCCAGCGTTCGCTATCGACCACGGGATAAACGGCCTCGCGCTCGACGCGCCCTGTGGGCACCGTGATGACGACGTCGATGTCGCCGCGCCGCCGAAGCTCGGAAAGCTTGCCGCCCTCGAAGTCCACGACATATTTGACAAGACCGCGCGGGCGGGGGCGCCCCGGAATTCCGCCTGCGCCTACGCGCGTCGCCACCACCTTCGCCAGCGGCGACGGAAACGGCTCTTCGAGACTCCAGTAAAGCTTGTAGCGTACCTCGCGATGCTGCCCGCGCCTGAACGGCTCCTTCGGCGTCCAGTAGGCGACGATGTTGTCGTGGATTTCGTCATCGGTTGGAATCTCCACGAGTTGCACCGCGCCCTCGCCCCAGTCGCCCTGCGGCTCCACCCAAACGTCCGGGCGCTTGTTGTAGAACGCGCCGTCGTCCTCATACTGAGAGTAATTCCGTTCGCGCTGAAGGAGGCCGAATCCTTTCGGATTGGTATCGTAGAACGAGCTTGTCTGGATCGAGCGCGGATTGTTGAGCGGCCGCCAGATGCGTTCATTGCCGCCCGACCAGATGCTGAGGCCGTCGCTGTCGTGTATTTCGGGGCGCCAGTCGACCGCGACCTTCCGATTCGGCTTGCCGTACCAGTACATGCTGGTAAGCGGCGCGATGCCGACGCGCTCGATGTCCGCACGCGGGAAGAGATGCGCGCGAACGTCCATCACCGTGCGCCCCGGATGCTCGACGTCGAAGCGATAGGCGCCGGTTATGCTCGGCGAATCGAGCAGCGCGTTGACGATCACGCCCTTGCGCCCGTCCGCCGGTTTCTCCAGCCAGAACTGGGTGAAGCGCGGGAACTCCTCGGGCCGGTTGAGCGCGGTGTCGATGGCGAGGCCGCGCGCCGAAAGGCCGTATTGCCCCGTCTCGGCCGGACTGCGGAAATAAGAGGCGCCGAGAAACGCGAGCCAGTCCGGGACGCCCGGCGCGGTCATCACCCGGAAACCGGCAAAGCCCGTGTCCGGCGGCAGCGTCTTTGCGAATTCGCTCGTGCCATAGGAAAAGAGATCGGAGCTGTATTTGACTTCGCGCGCGCTCGTCCCGTTCACGACGAAGATGCGCACCGGCTCCTTGAACCATTTGCCGGGATGAAACAGCTCGATCGGATAGGGGCCGTCGCCCTTGACCCAGATCGCGGAATCGGAGCGGAAGCGGATCTGCTGATGCTCGTCGAAATCGAGCCGTTCCAGCGTATCGCGGTCCTTCACCTGCGCCTTCTCGAACGGCTTTTCGGACAGAGCCTTCGCGTCGGCGATGAGCTTGTCGAACGAGAAGGGAATTTCCGGCCCGGACAGAATTCCCGCGCCCTCGGCGGCGAAAACCTTCGACGCGAGCGCCGCGGCAGCCGTTCCCATCAAAAAAGCCCGACGATCCATCATCCGATCTCCCGCGTTTGTCCTTGTTTGCCGTGCGTCATCTCCAGCAAGGAGAAACACCCGCCGCGAATTTGACCGTGACGTGACGGACTTGCGCGTAGATTGCGGCGACTGCAAACTTATCAACCGTGCGAACGGTCGAGGCCGCAATGATCGGTCGCCGGATGGCTTCCCGCCTGCCGGCCAGGGACGAGAGGCTGTCGCGCGAAGCCTGCGACGCGACGGCCGCCGCCGTTTTCGTCTACCGCTTCACGACCCCGGCCGTCTGGCCGAAGAGGATTTTCTTGCCCTCCTCCGTCATGACCGAAATGTTGCTGATGGCCGCGCCCTTCTCATAGGCGCGCTCCGTGGCGGGCCGCGCGCGGATCGCATCGAACCAGCGCTTCAGATGCGGGAAATCGTCGAGGTTCTGCTGCTGCTTCTTGTGGGGCACGATCCAGGGATAGCTCGCCATGTCGGCGATGGAATAATCGCCCGCGATGAACTCGCGGTCGGCGAGCCGCCTGTCGAGCACACCGTAGAGCCGGTTCGTCTCCTTCACATAGCGATCCATCGCGTAAGGAATGCGCTCCGGCGCGTACTGCACAAAGTGATGATTCTGCCCCGCCATCGGTCCAAGTCCGCCCATCTGCCAGAACAGCCATTGCAGTACGTCGAAGCGCCCGCGCACATCGGCGGGCAGAAACTTGCCGGTCTTCTCCGCGAGATAAAGCAGGATCGCGCCCGATTCGAAAACCGTGACCGGCTCGCCGCCGTCCTTCGGCTCGCGGTCGATGATCGCGGGCATGCGATTGTTGGGTGAAAACGCGAGAAACTCGGGCTTGAACTGGTCGCCAGCGCCGATGTTCACCGGCTTTATTTCGTAGGGAAGCCCCGTTTCTTCCAGAAACAGGGTAATCTTGTGCCCATTCGGCGTCGGCCAGTAATAAAGCTCGATCATGCGACTTCCTCCTTGTGAGGTTGGTTGCGAAGCGCGGCGAGCGCGGGCGCTACCGCCGCTTCAAGAAACGCGCGCTCGGAATAACAGCGCGACAAGGCGCGCAGCCCCATGTGCACAGCGAGCAGATTCGCGGCGTGCGTCTGGGGATCGATGGACTTCGGGCACTCGCCGCGCTCGATGGCGGTTTCGATGTGCCAGACGAAGAAACTTTTGATTTCCATGAGGTAGCCCGCGATCACATTGGCGAGGCCCGGATCGTGCGGCGCAACGTCGAGCGCCGAATTGACGATCAGGCAGCCCTTGCGCTCGCAATCGGCTGCCGCGCGCTCGATCCCGGCCGCGAAGAACGCCTCGATGGCGGAAAGCCCGCTCGTCTTCGCCTCTATGGCAGCCATGCGGGCGCGCGCGCCCGCATTCCAATAATGATAAAGCGCCGCCTCGAACACGCCGCGCTTGTCGCCATAGGCGTTGTAAAGGCTCGCGCCCGTGATGCTCATTGCGGCCGCCAGGTCACGCACGGACGTCGCCGCGAAGCCCTTCGCCCAGAAGCAGGCGGCGGCAGCTTCGAGCGCCTTGTCCTCATCAAATGCGCGGGGACGGCTCATGTCGCTTCATTTACCATTGAATTAGATCGATCGATCCAAAATATATTGCCCCATGCGCGGCTTGCAACCACCTCCCCTACAGAAAAAAGCGTCACGCAAGGAGATCCCCGATGCTGAAGTTCTATTTCAACCCGACACCGAACCCGATGAAGGTTGCCCTGTTTCTCGAAGAGGCCGGGCTTGCCTACGAGCCGATCCCGGTGGACGTGCGGCTCGGTCAGCAGTTCGAGCCGGATTTCCTCGCGCTGAACCCGAACGGCAAGGTGCCCGTCATCGTCGATGGCGGCCACGCCGTGTTCGATTCGACCGCGATCCTGCTTTATCTCGCGGACAAGACGGGCAAGTTCCTGCCGCCGAACAACACCTGGGCCGCGCGCGGCGAAATGCTCTCGTGGCTTGAGTTCGTGGGGACCGGCGTCGGGCCTTTTTCGGGTCAGGCGCGCCATTTCAGGTCTTATGCCACCGAAAAGGTGCCCTATGCCGAGAAGCGCTATTTCTTCGAGGCCGAGCGGCATTTCCGCATCCTCGACGACCGGCTCAAGAATCGCCGCCATATGGTGAGCTACGCCTACACCATCGTGGACATGGCCGTGTGGGGCTGGTCGCGCAATGTGGAACGCGTGCTGGGCGAAGGCGCGTGGGCGAAGTTTCCCTATCTCAAGCGCCATTGCGATGAGATCGAGAAGCGGCCAGCGGCCCAGCGCGCCCTTGCGCTAAAGGACCGCTTCACCTTCGTGACAGAGACGGACGAGGCGGCTCGCCGTCATATGTTCAAGCACCTCGACCATGAAGGCGTGGGCGTGTGAAGCCAGAGGATTACAAGCGGCGGGTGTCGCTGCCGCTTGTCAATGCTCGTCTGACTTCGCTGGTCCTGTGTAGCGCGCGAGAACAGCCTCGCGGATGCGCTTGCGGCTTTCCTTGTGATCCAAGCTCAAATCCCGCTCGATGCTTGCCGCTTCGTCGGCGAGCCCCTTGTCCTTGATCGCCGTTCGGAACCACTCGGAATAATGACCGCCCCGCCGATGATAGTCCCATGTGCGGTCGTCAACGCCGTCGGCCATCTGGAGGAAGATCATCAGATTCTGGGCGCGCAGATTGAGGGCGTTGTCCGGCCCGCGAAAAAAGAAGCTTCGATCCTCGCCGAGTTGGCCTTCTGCATATTTGCGGCTGTGCCGCTTCTGCATACGTTTCGGCCGATCTGGGGACGACCGGCGTTACACGACCGTCCCGCACTGTGTAAGCGAGCACCTCCTCTTCGGGATCGAATGCGGGAAAACTCGCGGGTGCTGCGGCGCCGATGGCCCGGCTGAAGCCCGAAATGACGTCGGCAGCACCTTCGCCTAACGCGAACACGGTTTTCACGCTGTTGAGAATCTCCACCGCGACGGCCTCGGGATGAACAGTTATCAAAATCGCAGCGCGCAGATCGTTCGGCAGCACGCGTTCAAGGCCCTCGCGGCGCTGCGGCAGGAGGTGGTGCGCCTCGTCGATAAGCAGCCAGTGCGGACGCCCGGTTTCGGCGCGGAGCGAAGAAAAATGCGGAAACAGCTTCGCGAAGAAAGGCGGCCGGTCCTCGACCGGTATCGCCTGCGTGTTCACCACGACATTCGCATCCACTTTATGCAGAAGCTTCAGCAACTGCGCGCGATTCGGCGGCTCCTTCACGCCACCGACCGATACGGCATGCTCCAAATCGTCATAATCGCCCTCTGGATCGAAAACGCAAAACTGGAACTCCGCCTCGTGCATGCGCTCCGACAAAGCCGTCGCAAGCGTGGACTTGCCAATGCCGGACGTCCCTGCGATCAGCGCGCAGCCTTCTTCGGGATCTATGGTGAAAACGCGGCCCTCGCGATCTTCGCCAACTCGAATCGCGCGTTTCGTGCCAGCGGCAATGGCTGCATCTTCCCGGCATATCCGGTCAACGAGATCGAGCACCCCGTCGCCGCGCGGCTTTTCGAGTATGACATCGGCGGCTTTCTTCACGCTCGGCAGCGCATTCGCCACAGCAACCGCGCATCCGCACATGCGAAGAAAGGGGAAATCGTTCTCGGCGTCGCCAACCGCCACGACGTTGTGCGGCGATAGTTCGAGATCGTCGAGTGCGCTCTTGAGTCCCGTCGCCTTGTTCACGCCTGAGGGAAGCACCATCACCGCCCCCTTGTTGAAGGTAATCTGAAGGCCGAGTTCCTGCTCGCGAATGATGTCGAGCACGGCTTTCTCGTTCGGCTCCCATGTCGCGACGATGCAATCGCCGACAGATAACGGCTCGATCTGCCGCGCCTTCAGCGCCGCTACGAATGCGGGCGACGGCGCCTGGCTGATGTGTGACTTCTGGTTCGTTTCCGGGTCGTAGACCACGGCGCCATTCTCCGCCACGATGCGGTCGAAGAAGCTGTATTTCGGGAAAGTCTCCGCGAGTTCGCCGAGCTGGCGCCCCGTGACAAGGATAAGCCGCCGCCCGCTCTCCTTGAGGTTCCGCAGAGCCTCAAAGGTCTCATCGTCCACAACGCCATTTTGGGCGATGGTGCCGTCGAAATCGGTGGCAAGAGCGAGAAAATACACAGAGTCCTCCAGCGACAATCCCGTCACTGAAGAGAAACCGGCCGGGCGAAGGTTACGTTCCGCTCGCGTCCCGTCATCCGAGAAGCGCGAACTCCTGCCTCATATCGAGCGCGCCCGGCCTCGTTGTCGCAACCATCTGTTTCTCGACCAGATGTTCGAGCGTCGCGAACACCGAAAGCGCGGCGGCGGGAACGAGTGCGGGCTCGAGGCCAGCGTAAATGCGAGGGACCATGTCGCCGATGTTCGTGGCACCCGCCCGCAGCGCTTCGAGCACTTCAAGCTCGCGCCAACGGCGATGGAAGATAAGCGCCTTGACGAAACGCTGCGGCTCGTGGACCGGCCCTCCATGGGCGGGAAAATAGACCGCATCGTTTCGCCCGATCAGCATGTCGAGCGACCTGAGATAATCTCCCATGTTGCCTTCCGGCGGGGCGACGACGCTCGTATTCCAGCCCATCACCGTATCGCCCGAAAAAAGGACGTTGCCTTCCGCGAGGTGGAAGCAGAGGTGATCGGGCGCGTGCCCCGGCGTGTGGATCGCGCGAAGTTCGAAGCTTGCATCGCGTACCGCATCGCCATGGCGGAGCGGCACATCGAACGTCACGGGGATGACGAAATCGCCGCCGGACGGCCCACGCTTGCCGATGACCGGATCGTCGGCGCTGCGCGCGAAACCATAAGTCGGCGCGCCCGTGCGCGCCTTCAGCGCCGCTGCCGCACCGCTATGATCTGCATGGCAATGCGTAAGAACAATGTGGGCCACCCGCTCGCCGCTCTGGCCGAGCGCGTCGAGAAGCAGGTCGATCTGCCGCTCGCCCGCCGGCCCCGGATCGATGACGGCGACATCGCCCTCGCCCACCACATAAAGATTCGTCCCCCTGAACGTGAACGGCCCCGGATTCTCGCACACGATACGGCGCACGCCGGGCGCGATCAGTTCCAGCTTCCCGTACTCAAATGCCATTTCTCGCGAGAAGGACGGCGTCTTGTGGTTGGGGTTCGTCAAGGAAACCTCTAAAATGATGTCCGTTGCAAAAAGCTTTGGGCGCGCGCCCTTTTTGTCAATGCAAAACGCCGCGCGTCAGAGCGCGAGGAGTTTCCGATGACCGACATCTTTTCCGCTGTCGACAGCTATATCGAAGGCCTGTTCGCGAAGGAGGATGAAGCGCTTTCTGCTGCGGTCGCGGATATGAAGACGGCTCAGATGCCTGAAATCAGCGTTTCGCCCGTCCTCGGGCGGCTGCTGTTCGTGCTCGCGAAGGCGGTCCGCGCCCGGCGGATTCTGGAAATCGGCACACTCGGCGGCTATAGCGCGATCTGGCTCGGCCGCGCGCTTCCGGAAGACGGCCGGATGCTTTCGCTCGAAATAGATCCGCGTCACGCAGCCATCGCGCGCGGCAACCTCGCCCGCGCGGGTCTGCAAGACAAAGTGGAGGTCCGCGAGGGCGTCGCGCTCGACATCCTGCCTAGCCTCATCGCCTCGGGCGAGCCGCCGTTCGACTTCATTTTCATCGACGCCGACAAGGAGCCCTATCTCGACTATTTCGAGTTGTCATTGCAGCTTTCGAAAGCGGGAACGATGATCGTCGCGGATAATGTGATCCGCCACGGCGCGGTGATCGACCCGACTCGCGCCGAGGTTCCGGCGGTTGCAGGCGTGAAACGCCTTTCCGACGCGCTCGCCACTCACCCGGCTGTCGACGCAACCATCATCCAGACGGTGGGTGTGAAGTCTCACGACGGTCTTGTCCTGGCGGTCGTGCGGGAGACGCGATGAAATTCCTTGCCGCACCGCAACGCGGTGGTTGACTTCGCTTTGTAGCGTAGCTTAGAAACGACCTGAAATTTTATACGCGCTTATTATTCCTAACGTGATCGGGTTTCTATGAATCCCTCCGGCGACGGCGATCAGGGCAACCGAAAGGGTTTGCCCGAGACAAGCGAAAGCTTGCGAGAGCGGCTGAGGGAGCTGGAACGAAAGCTCGATCCGGAGGGCAATAAGCGCGAAGGCATGTCCGACAGCGAACTGGAAAAACGCAGTTCCCTGCTCGGGAAAGCGTTCAAGATCTCCACCGAGATGGTGGCAGGTGTGTTCGTGGGGGGCTTTATCGGCTGGGCCTTGGATCAGTGGCTTGACACCCGCTTCTTTATAGTGGTGTTCCTGTTTCTCGGCATCGCCGCCGGGTTTCTGAACGTGATCCGCGAGGCCCGGAGGATGGGTGACAAGTAGAAACGGCTGAGACTTCCGGCTCGGCAGGGATTGCTATGATCGATTGGTTTATCAGTGCGGCGCACGCCGCCACCGAACAAGGCGGCCATCACGGCGGAGGCGGCGGGGGGTTCGACCCCATGCACCAGTTCGTCATCAACCGCTACACGCCGATTGAGCTGTTCGGCTACGACGCGTCGTTCACGAATGCGTCGCTGTGGATGGTGATGGCGACAACGCTCGTGACGGCGTTTCTCGTGTACAGCACCGTCGGCGCGAGACTTGTGCCGGGGCGGCTGCAATCGCTCGGCGAAATTTCGTACGAGTTCGTGGCGAACATGGTCCGCCAGAACGCCGGGACGTCGGGAATGCCTTATTTCCCGATCATCTTCACCCTCTTCATGTTCATCCTTTCGCTGAACCTGCTCGGGATGATTCCGATCCCCGGCCTCGGGCAGTTCACGGTGACGAGCCATATCATCGTCACCTTCGCGCTCGCGGCGTTCGTGTTCCTCGGCGTCACGCTCATCGGCATCTTCAAGCACGGCTTCGGCTTCCTGAAACTGTTCGTGCCGTCTGGTGTGCCGATCGCGCTTCTGCCCCTGATTTCGGTGATCGAGATCATTTCCTACTTCACCCGCCCCGTCAGCCTCTCGGTTCGTCTTTTCGCGAACATGATGGCCGGTCATACGATGCTCGCCGTGTTCGGCAGCTTCGTGGTCGGCCTCGGCGTGAATGTCGGACTCGCCGCCGGCGGCGTGCCCCTCATCTTCATGGTCCTTCTCATGGGCCTCGAAATCCTGATTGCGTTCCTGCAGGCCTACGTCTTCGCGGTGCTGTCCTGCATCTACCTCAGCGACGCGCTCCACGCGGGTTCGCACTGATTAACTCCCAGCCACTCAACCGAACGATCGAATAGGAGATTTCGTTATGGATCCAGCAGCAGCCAAGCTCATCGGCGCGGGCCTCGCCTGCTCGGCCCTGATCGGCGCCGGCGTCGGCATCGGCAGCATCTTCGGCAACTTCCTTCAGGGCGCGCTGCGCAATCCGTCCGCCGCTCCGGGCCAGTTCCCGAACCTGCTCCTCGGCTTTGCGCTGGCCGAAGCGACGGGTCTGTTCGGCCTTGTGGTCGCCCTTATCCTTCTGTTCGTGTTCTAATCATCAAAGACGCGGCGGCGCCCGGGAGCCTCTCTCCGATCGGATATCCGAGCGGACGGCTCCAGAGGCGCCGTCTCTCTTAGCGCACAGGCGGTTTTTTCCATGCCACAACTGCAACCCGGCGATTTCGCTCCCCAGTTGATCTGGCTGGCGATCATTTTCACGCTTTTCTACGTCGCGCTTTCCCGCCTTGCGCTTCCACGCATCGCGCAAGTTCTCGCCGACCGAAAGGCGAAACTCGGCGGCGATCTCTCGGCTGCCCGAGAGGCGCAGGCCGCAGCCGATCAGGAAGCTCAGCGTTACGAGACCGAACTCGCCAACGCCAAGGCGAAGGGCAACGGCACGATCCGGAGCGCTCGCGAAAAGCTCGAAGCGGAAATCAACGAAAAGCGGCGGGCGCTCGAAGCAGAGCTTGCGGCCAAGGCCGCCGAAACCGAGACCAAGGTCAAGGCGATTCTCGAAAAAGCCTCCGGCGAGATGGAAGCCATCACCGCCGATGTCGTCAGTGATATCGTCAAGGAACTGGCCGGCGTCGACGTCACCGAAAACGAGGTTCGCGAGGCGCTGCGCCAGGGATCGAAGGAGTAAACAGCATGTTGATGGATCCTGAAGTCTGGGTTGCCATTGCCTTCGTCCTCTTCATTTGCCTCATCCTGTACTACAACGTGCCCGGCTTGGCTCTGAAGGCGCTCGACCAGCGTTCCGACGCGATCGCTCGTGAGCTGGAAGAAGCCCGGAAACTTCGTGCCGAGGCAGAGACGCTTCTGGCCGATTACAAGAGCCGCGCGGCAAACGCGGAGATCGAGGCTCAGGAGATCATCGCGCAGGCGGAGCGGGAAGCCGCAGCCTACGCCACGGAAGCCCGCGCTTCTTTCGACGAGCTGATCACACGTCGGCTCTCGGTTGCCGAACAGAAGATCAAGCTTGAGGAAGAGAAAGCTCGCAAGCAGATCCGCGCGCAAGCGGCTGAGCTTGCCGTTTCGGCGGCCGAGCAGCTTCTCCAGCACAAGGTGACGGGCAAGATCGCCGACGATACGATCACGGCCAGTCTCGACCGCATCAAGAAGCGTCTTCACTAGCGGCGCTTCACTCCCGCTGGAGGCGTCGGCATCGTATTTGAAAATTCGGAACTGCGCTGGATTTTCACAAGTTGCCGGTGTTCTCGAAGCCAGCACGTTCGAAAGAGCGTGCGCCAGAGGCCAGTTCAGGGGCGTGCCCCAAAGCGCCTGCTGTCGAGAGACGGCGGGCGCTTTTTTTTTAGGGCTCGGCAGCGGTCGCGTGTGGCATCGCCGTCGCTATTGAAAGGGCCGCTGCTCAAAGCCCACTGCCGCCCCCATGCTCGTCTTCTGCCACGCCGGGGGGCCTCCTTGTCAAGAAGCCCAACCGGCCGCTTCGGGCACCCTGAATGTCCCCTGATCCCTCGCGCGGGGTCAAAGTCCCGGTGAACACCGCAAAAGAGCCAAGCTATTCCCTCGTAGGTATAGGGCTAAGCGACTGATGCTGTTCAGCACCAGTCTTTGCGACTTGTTAAAAAGTGTTTGAAAACTTATCGCACGGCTCTTTACGAATTAAGACCGTTCGCGCATAATTCGCAGCAATCGGGCAAATGATCGGAACCCGTGGAACTGCGCGTTTAATAGAATGCCGCGTTAGCGGAACATGATACGCATGACTTCCCCCGATGCCGCTTGCTCGCATAAGTTAAAACATGGCCCGTAGCCATGTTCTTTCGTTGGGGAAGAGGAGTGTCATCCCATGCGCCAGACCGGAACGGTCAAATTTTTCAATCAGGCGAAGGGCTTTGGTTTTATCACGCCGGATGAAGGCGGCAAGGATGTGTTCGTGCACATCTCCGCTGTCGAACGCTCGGGCGTCGGGGTGCTCGACGAAGGCCAGCGAGTGACCTACGAGACCCAGCCGGACCCCAAAGGCAAAGGCCCCAAGGCGGTCAATCTCGAGCGCGCCGACTGAACATTCCGCAAATCGCCCGGCGAGTTCGAAAAACCTCACTGTGTCGCTTGCGTCGGAGAGCAAATCTCCTTAACTGCGAGCCATGCGATTTCTTGATCAGGCAAAAGTTTACATTCGCTCTGGGGATGGAGGCAGTGGCTGCCTCTCTTTCCGGCGCGAGAAGTTCATCGAGTTCGGTGGCCCCGATGGCGGCGACGGCGGACGCGGCGGCAATGTTTATGTCGAATGCGTCACGAACCTCAACACGCTCATCGATTTCCGCTATCAGCAGCACTTCAAGGCCGGCAATGGCCGCCCCGGCGAGGGCGCGAACCGCCACGGCGCGGGCGGCTCCGACGCCGTTCTTCGGGTTCCGCCCGGCACGCAGGTCTTCGCCGAAGATAACGAGACGCTGATCGCGGATCTTACGACGCCCGGCCAGCGCGCGCTTATTGCGGCCGGTGGCAATGGCGGTTTCGGTAACGCACACTTCAAGTCATCGACCAATCGCGCCCCCCGGCGGATCAACCCCGGCCAGCAGGGCGCGGAGATGACGATCTGGCTCCGGCTGAAACTGATCGCCGATGCGGGCATCGTCGGATTGCCGAATGCGGGCAAGTCCACCTTCCTGGCCGCAGTCAGCGCGGCGAAGCCCAAGATCGCCGACTATCCCTTCACGACGCTTCATCCGAACCTCGGGGTTGTCAAGGCGGGCGATACCGATTTCGTGCTCGCCGATATCCCCGGCCTGATCGAAGGGGCGCATGAAGGCGCGGGCATCGGCGACCGCTTCCTCGGTCACGTCGAGCGCTGCCGCGTTCTCTTGCACCTCGTCGACGTGACAGAGCCCGACGTCGCGGCGGCCTATCGCACGATCCGTGGGGAGTTGAAGGCTTACGGGGCGGGGCTTGGCCGTAAACGCGAGATCGTTGCGCTTTCGAAATGCGACGCGGTTACACCGGAGGTCGCCGCCGAGAAGGCGGCCGCGCTCAAGGCCGTCGCGCGGAAGAACCCGCTGCTCATTTCAGGCGTGTCGGGCGCGGGCGTGCGTGACGCGCTGCTGCGCCTTGCAAAGGTCATCCGCGAGCCCGGCCGCGAAGAAAAGCCCGCGCCCGCCGCATGGCAACCGGAGCTTTAGGTCGGCCTGCGTTATACCGGACCTGAAGCCAAACCGACCGGGAATGCAAAGCCGGAGCGCCGTGCCGCTTTCAAGTCATGGCACGACGGCGAACACGCTCTCTCGTGGTGCTTTGGCGACAAGAGGTGCGCCGCTACCGCCCAAGCAGAAACTTGCGCATGAAATCGGCAGCGCGGCCATAGGGCGGGTGCAGCAGGCCCGTGGCGTTGATGCGGTTCTGCAAGAAAACGCTCTTGGCGTGGCTGAAGGTCCGGAACCCGGCTTCGCCGTGATACGCGCCCATGCCTGACGCGCCCACGCCGCCAAACGGCAGATTCTCTGCCGCGACGTGCAGCAGCGTTTCGTTGACCGCCGCGCCGCCGGACGTGGTCCGCGCAAGCACACGGTCCCGGTCCGTCGTCCCCACACCGAAATAGTACAGAGCAAGCGGGCGCGGGCGCGCGTTGACGAAGGCGATGGCGTCGTCGAGCGTGTTGTATGAAAGGATCGGCAGCACCGGCCCGAAAATTTCCTCGCGCATCACGGCCAGATCGGCGGGTGGTTCGATGACGAGTGTCGGCGCGAATTTCCGCGCATCTGGAGCGAGTTGCTCGCCCCCAGGGTTGATCTCCACCACACGCACGCCGCGCTCGCGTGCTTCGTCCACGAGACGCGCGATGCGGGGGTAATGGCGCGCGTTGATGATGCTCGTGTAGTCCGGATTGTCGCGAAGCGTGGGGTACAGAGCCCGGATCGCCGCTTCAAGACCGCCGACGAAATCGGCCAGCATCTGCTTCGGGACCAGAGCGTAATCGGGCGCGATGCACGTCTGACCGGCGTTCAGAAGCTTGCCGAAAGCGACGCTCCGGCAGGCGGCGGCAAGATTCGCATCCGCGGCGATGATGCACGGGGACTTGCCGCCGAGTTCCAGCGTCACGGGCGTCAGGTTTTCGGCGGCGGCTCGCATGACCCGGCGGCCTATCTCCGTCGAGCCGGTATAAAGCAGATGGTCGAATGGAAGCGACGAAAACGCCGCGCCGACATCCGCGCCACCGAGCACCGTCGCCACCTTCTCTTCCGGGAATAGCCTCGCGAGGAATTCAGCCAGAAACTCCGACGTGCGCGGCGTCAGTTCCGACGGCTTCAGCATGACACGATTGCCGGCGGCGAGGGCGGCAACGAGGGGGGCGACGGCGAGCTGGAACGGATAATTCCACGGGCTGATGATTCCCACCACGCCAAGCGGCTGATACAGGATGCGCCCCCGCCCCGGCAGAAGCTCGATGCCGACGCCGACGCTCCTGGGCTTCATCCACCCGCGCAGTTGCTTCACGGTGTTGCGGGCCCCCGCAACCACAGGCCAGACATCGGCTACGATCGTCTCATGCGACGACCGCGAACCGAAATCGGCGGCAATGGCGCTCGCGATTGTGTCGGCCTTTTCACCGATGGCGGCGATGAGGCGCTTGAGATCCTCGCGGCGCTCATCGAGGCCAGGCGGCCCGTCGCGCAGAAAGGCGGTGCGCTGAAGAGTCAGCACCTCGGCAAGGCGGGTCTGCGGTTTGACGTCGGGAGCCTCAAGAGTGGTCATGCTGCCGTCCTCCCCGCGTTACCCGCCATCGCATCGATTGCGGACGTTTTTTGAGAAGATAGGACCGACAAGCCCCTCCGGGAAGACGCTGGGGCGACTTCCTGACAGTTTTGTCAGAACCGGGTCGCACACGCAGCGTTTCAGGGCTTCAATTGGACGAATAATCGAACGGCACAAGCAGCGTTCGTGGCCCTTTCGCGATTTCGAACGGCATTGGCGGGAACGGTGCCGCGCGTTGCAGCGACGCCATCGCCGTTTCGTCGAGATCGCGCGCGCCCGAGCTTTTGACCACGCGCTGGGAGAGTAGTTCTCCCGACGGCGCGATTTTCAGTTCGAGCATAACGCGGCCCTTTTCCCGGTTCTTCGGCCGCGACGCATTGCGCATGAGCGCCTGATGAACCTTGTGATTGTAGGCGGCGAGAAGCTGGGCAACCCTCGCCTCGTAGGCGCGCGTGGAAGCACGGGCTTCATCCTGCGCCGTGCTTGAAGGCGCGGGCGTAGAGGGCGGCTGCTCCTGCGGCTTCTCAGGCTGCTCCTCTTCCTTCTTCGGCAGCATGACCTCGGCCTGCTCCGGGGGAAGCTCGATCTTTTCGGCCTCCTGTACCGGCTCGGGCTCGGGCGGCGGCGATTGCTCGCTTCCGGCCGAGGCCGCACTTTGCTCGACGTTCACCGCGTCGGGGCCGATGCTTTGGATCTCGTCGAGCGAGACCGTGGCAACGATGGTCAGATCGTCGCCACCCGCGCCGGACTGGATCGCGTCCGTGTCGAAATCGGCTGCGCCCGACATGAGCAGCGCAAAAGGCGCGGCGTGCAGGAGGAGCGCGGCAAGCGCGGAGACGAGGCGGATACGAATGAGGGACGCGCTGTTCATGGGAGCTATCACGGCGCGAGCGATGGCTTGCCGTGCGCGGCGTGGGAACCTTCCGCTTCCTTATGCACGATCGAGCCCGCAGGCGCGCTTTCGGCGGACGCTTCCGACAACAGCGAGATGCGCTTGTAGCCCGAAGCGTCGAGGCGGCCCAGAAGCTCCATCACCTCTCCATAAGGGATTGTCTTGTCGGCGCGCAGGAACACGAATCCGTCGCCCTCGGCAGCATGGATCGAGGACAGGCGCGGAATGAGCGAACCGGCATTCACTTCCTCATCGCGAATGTAGAGCCGGCGTTCGGCGGTGAGCGAAACGATCACCGGCTTCTCGGGCTTGGCGATCTTCTGAGCGGAGGTCTTCGGCAATTGCACCGGCACGCCCGCCATGAGCAGCGGCGCCGTCACCATGAAGATGACGAGCAGCACAAGCATCACGTCCACCATGGGCGTGACGTTGATGTCCGCCATGACCTTCGTTTGCGGGCGCGACGACCCGTCTCCGGGGATCAGACCGGCCATTCTGCCCTCACAATATCGGCGCGCGACATGTCAGCGCCTCGCCTGTGCCAGCACGGGCTCGCTCAGCGTTTCGCCCTGCCCCGTTCCATAGACCTTGAGCTTTGCGAAGCGCGTCGAGGCGGCGGCGAGGCGCTCGGCGACGCGGCCGAGCATCACATTGCTCTGATTGTAGAAGATGACGGCGGGGATGGCGGCGACAAGGCCGACGGCCGTCGCGAACAGCGCTTCCGCGATGCCCGGTGCAACCACGGCGAGGCTCGTGTCCTTTGCCGCCGCGATGCCCGCGAAGCTGCGCATGATGCCCCAGACGGTGCCAAACAGGCCGACGAAGGGCGCCGTCGAACCAACCGTTGCAAGGAAGGGAAGCCCGGCCTGAAGCCGCTGCAACTGCGCGGCCGCTTCGGCATGCAAGCTTTTTTCGAGCCGCGCGGCGAATTCGGAAGGCCGTTCCCCATTCGAGCGCGGCTCCTCGTCGACAATCTGCCGGATGCGCGCGACGAGCCACGACGACGGCACGCCGCCTGTCGGGGTCGCGCTCTCAAGCGCCGTAACCTCTTTCGAGAAAGCGATAAGGCGCGCGAGCTTTTCGATCGCGATCGTCCAACAGGCGATGGAAGCGATCACAAGGATGGCCATCACACCTTTGACGACCGGATCGGCATTTGCTAACAGGTCGCCAATCGCGAGGTGATCCATGCTTCTCTCTCTTGGAAGTGGCGTTCGGATCGCATGCCGCCAGGGCGGCGAGCACCTGAAGCTATGCCCCATGAGGCATGACTTCGCAACCATGGCTTCCGCGAAAACATGTCGGCTACAGTCCGCGTGGAAGCTTGCCGGTAATCCCGACACCAACAAGACAGCGCTACAAACCGCGTTTGGCCCGAGGCTTGCATTTACCAACCCGGCAATCACGTTCTTGATTTGTTAGTCTTAAGCGTGAGTTAATATGCGGTATCGCGTAATCCCGCGGGAGCAGGGGAAGTAAGTAGGTTCAGATGACACGAGCTTTGCGGATAGGCATGCTGGCGCTTTGCTTCGGGTACACCGTGGCAGCGCAGGCAGGAGTGCTCTTGCAGGTCGATGGCCGCCCCATGCGCTGGTCGCCCGAAGCGCCCGGCAAGACGACCGTGATCACCTATGCGCTTCTCTCGGCCCCCTACAACGTCAAAAGCAATCGCAGCATCCTTAGTCCGAGCAACTGCGCCCATATGCGATCCTTCGCAGACATCGTCGCCGTATCGCCGGGCGTGACGGAAGAAGCAGCCAGGAAAGAACTGCGCGAAGCTCTGCGCACGTGGGAGAGCGTCGCCAACATCGCGTTCCACGAGGTTTCCGATCCGACCGCCGCCGAGATCGTCATCGGCGCGGCCGACGATCCGGGCGGGCGAGCCTTCGCAAATCTCAGCTACCGCAGCGGAAAGGGCATCCCGACTCCCGTGACCATGGCGCTCGGCAAGCCTGCCGCGCCCGCGCCTGCCAAAGGCGCGCGGGGTGACGGCGAGGGCGACGCCGTGGCGATCGATCAGGCCTATGTGTGTCTCAATCCGAAGTCGCCATGGAAAGTCGGCTTCGACGGCAATCTCAATGTGTACGACCTCCGTCACACCTTCACACATGAGGTTGGCCACGCCATCGGCCTCGACCATCCGGACGCGACCGGGGCCATCATGGGCTACCGCTACGATGAACAGGCGCGGACATTGCAGCCGTCGGATATCGCGGGCGTGCAACGCCTCTATGGCGCCGCTTCGCGCTGAAGCCGCGTCGCTCCTCCGATTCGGCAGAACGAAAGGCGGCTTCGGCCGTCTTTTTTTCGATGAGCGGCAAGACATGCCGCCTTCCCCCCGCAGCTTGTGCAGCACAATGGCCGTGTCTCAAGACCGACATCTCGCGCTGTGTAGCAATCCTCACAATATGACGTACACGATCAAGTAGAACCCGCGCCTCGTCCAGGACACCAGAGCAGGCTGCGGATTTCATTCCGTAGACGGCGCAAGAAGCGAGGCCATTTCCTGTATCGTTGTTACTTCTTACACTGATCATATCGAATCCGCGCTTCGCTCATCCGAAATGAATTTCTGGCGAAGCGGTCTGTCTTGGAGAATGATTTTTTCCGAACCTCTTCACGGAACCTACCACGCTCCAACGCCTTTTCCTTCCCACGCGATACGGCAACAAGAGATCGCATGTTCCAAATGGAGTCTCAGTCATGGCTGACAAACAGTCGCAGGACAAAAATCCCGGCAACTTCAAGAATAACCCTCAGCGCGCTTCCGAGGCAGGCAAGAAGGGCGGCGAGCAATCCCACAGCGGTCAATCGCAAGGCGGCCAGGGCAGTCGTTCCTCTTCCACGCAGGGCGGCACCCATGAACAGCACGTAAAAGCGGGCCAGCAAAGCCACAAGAACAAATAGTTCATCGGAAGAAACGGCGGCATGGCCGCCGCCGTTTCTTTTTCAAACGATATGAGGCAAATTTAAATTTATAGTCTTTTGATTGGCCGGTTTACCCAAACCCCGCTTTTCTTTCGGATCAATCCAGACCGCGACGCGTTCCTTCTCTCAACACATCGGCAAAATAGTGATGAAACAAGGAGGAAAGCTTGATCAACAACGAAAATATCATCCCCACCCTGGCCTTCGTGACATTGGGCATCGTGCTCGTGTTCGCGGCGGTGCATTTTGCTCGCTTCATGCAGAGGCGGCGTGAACGCCAGAACACCGAACTCGTCCAGCGAAGCGAAAAGACGCGTGAGCGTCAACGGTCGGCGTTCGATAGCAGATAAAGCAATGGCGGGCGGCCTGATGGCCGTTCGCTCAGGAGAAAAGCTCATGCCAAAGGAATCCCCTGGTCAGAAGGAAGTCGTCGAGCGCGTGATGCACGAGTTCAAGCATGGCGAGCTGGAGTCGGGGACCGGCAAGCCGGTCAAATCGCGCAAGCAGGCCGTCGCCATCGCGCTGAACGAGGCCGGCGCTTCAAACCGGAACTCATCACAAAAAAATCGCGATAATCTCCGCCAGACGAAAAGGAAGGAGCGCGAAGGGGCCACCGCCAAACAGCAAAAGGAAGGCCATCTCTGATATTTCGTCCGGGCGGCGGGTAGCGTGCGATGTGTAGAATGCCATAAACGGCTCAGCGCCTACCCTGACGCCTCCGCAAGCGCTTTCCTGAACGCCTCGATATTTGCCACAATGACGGGCCTTTCGGCCGGTTTGTCGACCCCCGCCGGCACATCGAGGCGCATGCGCTTGTTGAAATAGTAGAGGAGCGCGCGCCGCATCGGGATCTCGGCCTGCCCGTCCGTCATTCCGTAATCGAGAGCGATGGTTTCCTGTTGGCTCGGCGCAAGCTCGGGGTTCGGCACGAGAACCGCCGTGAACGTCGTGTGCCACAGGATATCGTCCGCCGCGTTTGCCCCTGCCTCCCCCTCATCGCGCACGTCTCGGCACCGCGACAGAAGAAAATCCTTGAACTTCTCATCCCTGTGACAGAAAGCCCGAACGTGCCAGCGCATTCCGTCATGCGCAAAGGCGTGCGGGGTGATGCGCCGCCATATCGGCCCATCGCTACGGCCCGGCGTCATGGACTGATAGAGAATCTCGATGGAATGCCGGTCCCGGATGACACCGACGAGACGCTTCAGCACGATGGCGTCTATGCGGCGCCTCGGCACCGGCACGACGCCCGCTTCCGGCGCGCGCACGATCCATGTGTCGTCAAGACCGATAAGCCCGTCGGCGACACACCAGAGCTGGTCGAGATAGCGGTCCGCGTCGGGTTTCATGAAGCGGGGCTGGAACTCCGCCGTCGGCACGTAACGCTTCTCGCTTGAATCATAACGCAGATTGAGCGGCGCAAGGCGCTGGTACAGCGCAAGGTCATTGGAAGCCTGCGGCACGGAAACGCCAAATCGCCCGGTGATGTCGCCTCGGCGAATCCCGCCCTCCCAGAAGGCGCGAAACTCGATGAACTCCAGACGTTGCTCTGTGCCCCAGCGCAGGCGCTCGTCCGCCGTATCCAAATTTCGCTCTCCCTACGGATCAAGTTTCTTGACGGGTCATAAAATTATACGCATAATTGAACTATAATGTGGTTCTCGTTGTCTTTCAACGGGGTAGACAAAATTTTGAGCGGAAGGTGCGCCGTCATGGGTGTAAAGATTGACATTATCGCGGCCGCCGGAGCCTTCCTCATCGACATTGGAGACGGCCGGTCCACGCTCGTCTATTCGAAGGAGGCTTCCAGCCCCGACCTCCACACGGATGGCGGGCCGGAAGCGATGACGGAGCTGCATCGCCATCTGAAGAAATCCGGCCGCGATGGCCTCGCAACCGTGTGCATTACCGAACGGAACGCCTGCCGTCACTTCGGCGAGGTCTTCTGGCTCCGGCATTCTGCCGCGTATCAGGCTCCCGACCGCATCCGGATCGACGAACTTCGCGTTCCGGCCTCGCTTCTGATGGAGGAAGATGCGCGAGACGGCGACGAACTCGTGCGCCGGGAAGCGCTGTTTCGTCTTCGTCAGGGCAAAGGTGTGCTAGTCTTCTGCGGCGTGCCAAGCGTCCGTGCGTGGGTCGACCGCCACGGCGTTGATTTCGACCGCAACCAGCATCTTTTCGTCGACATGGCTGGCACCGGAGGCCGCAATCGCATCGCGGATACGCCGACCTCGCTGCCGCATTAGAGAAACCGTCACTGCGCGATCCGATTTTCCGTCGCTTCGCGGTTGCCTTCAGTCGCCTCCCCAGCGTGCGCTTTCATCTTGTCGGAAAATCGCGTCACACTCGCGCGGAGACGCTCTTCGCGATGCGCTTCACCCTCGCCGGAGCGCTGAACGCCTGCCGGAGAAGCGCCAACGCCCGGAACACAGACGGCGGCCATGGGCGCGACGCGGCGAGGATCTCACGCAATCCCCCGGTCGTTTCATCGGCTCCCCGCAGCCCGGAAATGCACGAGCCGATTTGCCGCAATCATCGCATTCCTGTCAGGTTTGTGCATTATCAACGACGCGCGCGCCTCTACGCGGAGGCGAGGACGAAACACGCGAAGCCGTAGCGGCCACCGTTGACTCATGAGCCGCAAGACCGGCGCATGAGAATGCGCGCGCGAGCGATCGTAAACCGCACATCAGAAAGCGGAAAAGGCAATGTTCAGGGAGAACGCGAAAGGAACGTGTTCAAACTCGAAGAGGAATTGCCATGACCGCTATCGTGGATCTTAACGGAAAACGCGGCCTTGTTATCGGCATAGCGAACGAAAACAGCATCGCGGCCGGTTGTGCTGCGGCATTTCATCAGGCCGGTGCGGAACTCGCGGTCACATACCTCAACGACAAGGCGCTGAAATTCGTCAGTCCCGTTGCCGAGGCGCTCAAGGCACGTATCCTTCTTCCCTGCGACGTCCGCATTCCCGGCCAGCTTGAAGAGGTGTTCGAGACTATCGCCCGCCAGTGGGGACAGCTCGATTTCGTGCTGCATTCCATCGCTTTCGCGCCGCGCGAGGATTTGCAGACAAGCGTCGTAAACTGCTCGGCCGAGGGCTTCGCGCTCGCGATGGATATTTCGTGCCACTCTTTCATCCGCACGACGAAACTCGCGGTGCCGCTGATGAGCGACGGCGGCTCGCTGCTGACGGTCACGTTCTACGGATCGGAGCGGGTCGTCGAAAACTATAACCTCATGGGCCCGGTGAAGGCCGCGCTCGAATCGACAGTCCGCTATATCGCCGCCGACCTCGCGGACAAGCGCATCCGTGCCAACGCCATTTCCGCAGGTCCGGTCAAGACACGCGCGGCTTCGGGCATCGGACGTTTCGATGAGCTTCTCGATGAAGTCCGCCAGCGCACGCCCGGTCATCACCTCGTCAGCATCGAGGATATCGGCCGCGTGGCCGCTTTCCTTGCAAGCGATGCGGGCGCCTCGACGAACGGCTCCGTTGTGTTCGCCGACAATGGTTTCCACACGGTAGCCTGACGCAAGTCAGACCGAGGTACAGTTGCAGGCTTGCGCTTGCGGCCGTACCTCGACCTCCACGCAACGCTCCGGCGCGAGCCGATCAGACCAGCGCGCCGTTGAAAGGTAGGAAAATGGACACGATCACGACCGCCCTCGTGCTCGCACTCGCGGTTGTGCTGAGCGGATGGGTGTCGCGCGCGCTCCCTGTCGCGTTGCCGCTGCCGCTCGTCCAGATCGCACTCGGCGCGGGCATCGCCAACATCGCGGATCTCGGCGTGGAGCTGAAGCCGGACATCTTCTTCCTGCTGTTCCTGCCGCCGCTGCTGTTTCTCGACGGCTGGCGCATCCCGAAGGAAGGGCTGTTCCGCGACGCGACGACCATCCTGGAACTCTCCTTCGGCCTCGTGATCTTTACGGTGCTCGGCGTCGGATTGTTTGTGCATTGGCTCATCCCGTCGATGCCGCTCGCGGTGGCCTTCGCACTCGCCGCCGTGGTATCGCCGACGGACCCGATCGCGGTGTCCGCCATTGCCCAGCGCGTTCCCGTGCCAAGGCGGCTCATGCACATCCTCGAAGGCGAGTCGCTCCTGAACGACGCATCCGGCCTCGTCTGCATGCAGTTTGCCGTGGCCGCGGCGCTGACCGGAACATTCTCGCTCATCGATGCAACCGGCACATTCGTCTGGCTCGCGGCGGGAGGCATCGCCATCGGCACCGGTGTCACATGGGCGGTGACACGGTCGAAAAACTGGTTCGCCCGTACCTTCGGCGAAGACCCCGGCACGCAGATCCTCATCAGCCTTCTCATTCCGTTCGGCGCTTATCTTCTGGCCGAGCATTTCCATTGTTCGGGCATTCTGGCGGCGGTGGCCGCCGGCATCACCATGAGCTACGCGGAGCAGACCGGGCAGGCCATGGCGTTGACGCGGGTCAGCCGGGCCGCCGTGTGGGATACGGTGCAGTTCGCGGTCAAGGGCGTGATCTTCGTGCTTCTCGGCGAGCAGTTGCCCACCATCGGCGCGGGAGCCGCGCAGGTGGTGCGCGATACAGGGCACAGCGATCCGGCGTGGCTCATGATGTACGTCGTCGCCATAAGCGCCGCGCTGATCGCGCTCCGTCTCGTCTGGGTTTGGGTATCGCTGCGCTTCACGCTTTTTCGCGCGGCGCTTCGGGGCGAAGTCATCCGGAAGCCGGGCTGGCGCCTCGTCGCCGTCACCGCGCTCGCGGGCGTGCGGGGGGCAATAACGCTTGCGGGTGTCCTCACGCTTCCCCTCGTGATGGAGGACGGGCTTACGCCGTTTCCTGCCCGCGACCTCGCGATTTACCTCGCGGCGGGCGTGATCATCGTGTCGCTCGTCATCGCCAGCATCGCCTTGCCGTTTCTCCTCGGCAAACTCAAGCTTCCGCCGGAACCGGCGCGGGAAGAAGAAGAGGACATGGCTCGAAGTCTCGTCGCCGAAGCCGCGCTGAGAGCCATCGAGACGCACAAGCGTTCCGGGGGAGACGATCTCGAAGACGCGGCTCTCTACGCAGATGTCGCGGCGAACATCGGCGACTTCTACCGACAGCGCATCCGCGACAAGTCGGCCGACGGCGAAGGCCGCGAAGCGGTGCGCCGCGCCTACCAGATCGAACGCGAGCTTCGTCTCGCAGCGATCCGGGCCGAGCGCATGGAGATTCTTCGCCTCCGGCGCTCCCGGCAGATTTCGGAGGAAGTGGCGCGCAAGTTCGTCCGCGAACTCGATTTCATCGAAGCGCGGCTGATGTCGGCCTGAGCCGGGGCACAAAAAAGACGACCGCCATGGGCGGCCGTCTCCCGTCTCGCTTGCGCCGTATCCCCCCGTGCGGCGAGACTGTCTACTTCACGGCGGCAGACTCCGTGCCCGCCTTCTCCAGAAGGCCCGAAGCGTGCGTCATGACGTGGAAGATCATGTTCTGCTCGATCACGCCCTGGAAGAGGTGCGCCGACGGCCCTTGGGCGAAAATCGCCACATCGTCGCCCGCGTGCGATTCCGCGTCGAGCGGAATCAGCGCCTGCTGGCGAAAGTCGAGGGAGGTTGTGTCCACGCCGTTGAGATCGGCGCGCGGCTCGTTCGCCTTTGCCCCCGGACCGTTCAGATAGCCGAGCGTGGTGTAGGGCTTGCCGTCGAGGCCATAACCGGCGAGGCCGAGGATCGGATTGCCGCGCTTGGGATAGCCCGAGATCGAAAAGACGTGGCTGTGATCCGCTGTGAGGATAATCAGCGTCTCCTCGGGATTGACCTTGGCGTAGGCAGCCTTTACCGCCTCGTCGAGCGCCAGCGTGTCGAGAAGCGCGAGACCGGCCTTGCCGTCATGATGCGCGTGGTCGATACGGCCACCCTCCACCATCAGCACGAAGCCTTCCTTGTTCTGCGATAGAAGGTCTATGGCCTTGGTGGTCATCTCCGCGAGCGAGGGTTCGCCCGCCTTGTCCTTCTCGCGTTCCGCCTCGTATTGCATGTGACTGCGCTCGAAAAGGCCGAGCACATGGCCCGTCTTGGCCGGGTCGATGGAATCGAACTGCGCCTTGTTCCAGACATACACCCCATCGTTGTATTTGCGCTGCCACTCTTCGACGAGATTGCGGCCATCGGCGCGGGCACCCGTCTTGCCTTCGTACTCGGGATCGGCAGCTTCCTTCGGCAGGAAGTACGAGCGGCCACCGCCGAAAATCACTTCAAAACCATTGCCGGCCGGCCATTCGATGAGCTGGGTTGCGATGTCCTTGCAACCTGCCGCCTTCGCGGGACCGGGCAGGTTCGTGTCGACTTCCCAATCGCGCCCTGCAGTCTTGGCGTAGGCGGCAGCCGGTGTCGCGTGGGTGATGCGCGTGGTCGTAATGATGCCGGTCGAAAGCCCGGCCTTTTCCGCGAGTTCGAAAATCGTCGTGACTTCGTTGCCCTTCTGGCTCGCGCAATTGCCTACCACGACATGCTGATCGACGCCGATGGTTCCGTTGACCGACTTCACACCGGAAACCATCGCGGTCGCGGTCGGCGCAGAGTCCGCCACCTGGCTGTCATGCGTGTAGGTTTTCGACAGCGCCACGTAGGGAAGAAGCGTCTCGAAGGCGAGCGAGTTGCTCTCGCCGTCGCCGCCGCGCCGCTGGCCGTCGAGGATGCGCGCCGCCGTCACCGTGGGAATCGACATGCCGTCGCCGACGAAAAGGATAATGTTTTTGGCCTTTTTCGTGTTGGGCTGGCGCGCGAGGATCTTTTCGAGATCCGCTTTCGCCGCGAGAAAATAGCTGTCCTGAGCCTGTTTGATGCTCTGCGCCTCCGCTGGTGCGCACAGCGCTGCAATGCCCGCGAACCCCAGGGCAACAGCGACGGTCCGTGATGTCATGTCGTGCTCCGTGATGGGTTGCCAGCCGATCGGCAAACCCTGGCTTCCCTCTTACGACGGCCTTGTCACAGATATGTGTCGACGCCCGAACGGCACAGGGGACGCACTGATTCCCGGTCATGTCAGACATGCAAGGCGCGAATGGATAAGGTCCCGGTCTGGCGGCGCCCTTCCCCCCTCTTTCGTGGGTATTTTTAAGTTTTCCGTTTTGTTTTCAACGGTAGTCCGAAAGTCTTAGCCCCAATGTCTTAGCTCCGTCGCATGGGAGCTATGCTAAATCTGCGATGTATTCGCGCACCGGAAACGCCTCCGGCAACCGCCATTTGTCCGGTTTTTCGAAAACAGACGCATATCCAAGATTGGGAGGGTTTAGTGACAGACATCGCAGCAGGAAGAGCCTACACGCCTGCCGGGGAAATAAGCCCGGCGGAACAGCGCAAGGTGGTCTTTGCGTCATCGCTCGGGACGGTCTTCGAGTGGTACGACTTCTACCTTTACGGTTCGCTCGCGGCCATCATCGGCTCGCACTTCTTCTCGGGCCTGACCGAGTCCGGTCAGTTCATCTTCGCCCTGCTCGCCTTTGCTGCGGGCTTCTTCGTGCGCCCCTTCGGCGCCATCGTGTTCGGCCGCCTCGGCGATCTCGTCGGCCGTAAGTACACCTTCCTTATCACCATCCTCATCATGGGCCTGTCGACCTTCCTCGTCGGCATCCTCCCCGGCTACAATACGATCGGCGTCGCGGCACCCGTCATCCTGATCGGGTTGCGCCTGCTGCAGGGTCTGGCACTCGGCGGCGAATATGGCGGCGCGGCGATCTATGTGGCTGAGCATGCGGAACCCACGAAGCGCGGCTACCGGACGAGCTGGATCCAGACGACGGCGACGCTCGGCCTGTTCCTCTCGCTCATCGTGATCCTGCTCTGCCGCCAGTTCTCGCCCGGCGATACCGCTGCCGAAAAGGCTGCCTCGTTCGCGGCGGAATACGGCTTCTGGCGCATTCCCTTCCTCGTTTCCATCGTGCTGCTCGGCATCTCGGTCTGGATCCGCATGACCCTGAACGAATCGCCGGTCTTCAAGCAGATGAAGGAAGAGGGCCGCACCTCGAAGGCTCCGCTCTCGGAAGCGTTCGGCAACTGGACCAACGGCCGCATCGTTCTTCTCGCGCTTCTCGGCCTCACGGCCGGTCAGGCCGTCGTTTGGTACACGGGCCAATTCTACGCGCTGTTCTTCCTGACGCAGACGCTCAAGGTCGATCCCTACTGGTCGAACATCATGATCGCGATTGCGCTCCTTATCGGCACGCCGTTCTTCGTGATCTTCGGCTGGCTCTCCGACAAGATCGGCCGCAAGCCCATCATCATGCTGGGTCTGCTGCTCGCGATCCTCACCTACTACCCGACGGGCCTTCTGAAGCCTCTCGGCCTCGGGTCCTATGCCTATCCCGGCGTGTTCGAACTCCTGACCCATGCCGGTAACCCGCAGCTTGCCAAGGCCATCGAGACGTCACCGGTTACGGTCGTCGCCGATCCGAGCCAGTGCCGTCTCCAGTTCGACCCCGTCGGCAAGTCGAAGTTCACCTCGCCTTGCGACGTTGCGAAGTCCTCGCTCGTGAAGGCCGGTGTGCCTTACATCAACGAGACGGGCGCGACCGGCACAGCCTCGATCAAGATCGGCGATACGATAGTGCAGTCCTATGACGCAGCCGGCCCCGACGCGAAGGTTCAGGGCGACCGCTTCAAGAAGGAACTCGCCGAGGCGCTCAAGACCGCGGGCTATCCGGCCAAGTCTTCGCTCGAAGGCGTGAGCTGGGCCGTTGTCGCTCTCCTCGTCTACCTCGTCATCCTCGTGACGATGGTGTACGGCCCGATCGCGGCGATGCTCGTCGAACTCTTCCCGACCCGCATCCGCTACACCGCGATGTCGCTGCCCTATCACATCGGCAACGGCTGGTTCGGCGGCTTCCTCCCGATCACCGCCTTCGCCATCGTGGCCTCGACCGGCAACATCTACGCCGGCCTGATGTATCCGATCATCGTGGCGATCATGACCCTCGTCCTCGGCGTGCTCTTCCTGCGCGAGACGAAGGGCCGCGACATCATCAACTAAGAAAACTTCGCCCCGGGGCTTAGGCCCCGGAGGCTGCCGCTCATTGGGGAAAGCTCGCGTTTTACGCGGGCTTTTTTCGTTTCCGTTAATGCCTCGCAAGGCATCCGCGGTCGTTTGCCGATGCATTGGGCGAGCCCGTGAGCCAACGCGCGAGAAACGCGTTTCCCTTCAATCGCGTTCAGCGCGCCAAAAAATACCGACAGGAGAGGAAACGATGAAACGAATGATCGCGGCAGCCGCGATGACCGTCTGCTTCAGCGGCGCCGCCTGGGCTGCCTGCAGCGGCGGCTCGCTTCCGGACGGTAAGGGTGGATGCTACTACCCGCCCTTCGCATCCGCCGACTGGTACAAGAAGCAGAAGATCAGGGAAGCGCGCATGCGTCGCTTGTGTGCGATGGGCCGGAAATGGGCATGCCCCGGATCGGGCCCCGTGGTGAGATAGGGAGCGACAAAGCGCGGCGGGAGCGTGAGCTTCGAGCCCGCCGCGCGATCTTGACGGGTCTCAGTCCGCCTCCCGGCTTTCGCCCGCACCGACGACGGCCACCGCCGTCATGTTCACGAGGCCACGCACGGAGGCGGACGGCGTCACGATATGAGCGGGCATCGCCGCGCCGAGCAGGATCGGGCCGATGGAGATGGCCGAACCGAGCACCTTGATCGCGTTATAGGCGATGTTGGCCGCATCGAGCGACGGCATGATGAGCACATTCGCCTCCCCTTCGAGCTTCGAATAGGGAAACAGCTCGCGCCGCACACCTTCCGCCAGCGCCATGTCGGAATGCATCTCGCCCTCGGCCTCGACACCCGGTTCGCGCTCCCAGAAAAGTTGCAGCGCCTCCCGCATCTTCTTCGCGCTTGGCGTGTTGCCGCTGCCGAAGTTCGAGTGAGAAAGGAAGGCGAGTTTCGGCGTCAGGCCGAAGCGGGCCACCTGCTTTGCCGCGAGAGAAGCGGCTTCCGCCACTTCCTCGGCGGTCGGGTCGTAGTTGACCTGCGTATCGGCGACGAAGAACGTGCCGGACTCGAGCACGAGCGCGTTCAGCGCGGCGAAATTCCTGACGCCCGCGCGCAAACCGATGATGTCGCCGATGTCCTTCAAGTGCCTGTCGAAGCGGCCGGTCGTGCCGCAGATCAACGCGTCCGCGTCGCCGCGCTTCAGAAGCATCGCCGCGATCACGGTGTTCTGCCGACGCGCGGCGACGCGCGCATCCGAGCGTGTGATGCCCTTGCGGTCGGTGAGACGGTGGTACGCTGCGGCGAGATCGTCGACGCTTGCATCTTCGGTCGGGTCGAACACCTGGAAATCGACGCCGGGCTTCATCGGCAATGCGAGGTCGCGCAGGCGCTCTTCCATGAATTTGCGGCTGCCGACGAGGATCGGCTGCGCGATGCCTTCCGACAGCACCTGATAGGCTGCCTGTAGAACCTTGACGCGGTCGCCCTCCGCGAAGATGACGCGCTTCGGCGCGCGTTTCGCCGCCTCGAACACGGGCTTCATGACGAGGCCCGAGCGGAACACGAAGCGCACGAGCTTCTCGCGATAGGCGGCGAAATCGGCGATGGGGCGTGTGGCGACGCCCGACTCCATGGCGGCGCGGGCCACGGCGGGGGCAAGCCGCGTGATGAGACGCGGATCGAACGGCTTCGGAATGATATAATCCGGCCCGAAATGGAAGCTCTCTGCGCCGTAGGCCGTCAGCACGATGTCATGCGCCTCGGCCTGCGCGAGGTCGGCGATGGCCATCGCGCAAGCCTTCTTCATCGCCTCGTTGATCTCGGTCGCGCCCGCATCGAGCGCCCCCCGGAACAGGAAGGGAAAACACAGGACATTGTTGACCTGGTTCGGGAAGTCCGACCGGCCCGTGGCGATGATCGCGTCGGGGCGCACGGCCTTCACCTCGTCCGGCATGATCTCGGGCGTCGGGTTGGCGAGCGCCATGATGATCGGCCGGTCCGCCATGGTCTTCACCATGTCGGCGGAGACGACGCGCGGTGCGGAAAGGCCGAGGAAGATATCCGCATCGACCAGCGTTTCAGCGAGCTTGCGGAAGTTCGTCGGCTGGGCATAGCGCGCGAGGTAGGGATTCATCTCCTCGGTACGGCCTTCGTAGACCACGCCGACACGGTCGGACACGAAAATATTCTCGCGCTTGAGGCCGAGGCTCACGAGCAGGTTGAGGCAGGCAAGCGCCGCCGCGCCCCCGCCGCAGCACGCGAGGCGCACGCTGCCGATATCCTTGCCGACGAGCTTCAAGCCGTTCAGGATCGCGGCGGCGACCACGATGGCCGTGCCGTGCTGATCGTCGTGCATGACGGGGATCTTGAGGCGCTCGCGGAGTTTCTGTTCGATCTCGAAGCACTCGGGCGCCTTGATGTCCTCAAGGTTGATCGCGCCGAAGGTAGGCTCAAGCGCCGCCACCGCATCGACGAAGCGGTCGGGGTCTTTCGCGTCCACCTCGATGTCGAAAACATCGATGCCGGCGAATTTCTTGAACAGCACGGCCTTGCCTTCCATCACCGGCTTGGAGGCCAGCGGACCGATATTGCCGAGGCCGAGAACGGCTGTGCCGTTTGTGATGACGCCGATCAGATTGCCACGAGCGGTAAGCCGCGCCGCCGCCGCCGGGTCCGCCACGATCTCGTCGCAGGCGAACGCCACGCCGGGAGAATAGGCGAGCGAGAGGTCGCGCTGGGTCGACAGCGGCTTCGTGGGCGTGACGGCGAGTTTTCCCGGCGGCTCGCTCTCGTGATATTCGATCGCGCTCTGCTTGAAATCCTTCGCCATCGGGGCGTTCTCCTGCGGGTGTTTGTCGCCCCACAGCTAGGCCATTCGCGCCGCCTGTTCAATGCGCGCTTGCGCTACGCCGCCGCGCGACTATCAGCCATGCGAGGATAGAGCAAAAAGCGCAATCACACCTTCGGGACGAAGATGAGCCGCTCGACCGGTTCGCCCTCGCAAAGATGCGATACGCAGATTTCGTCGATGTCCTCGACAGTCTTCGGCGCGTACCAGATCCCCTCCGGGTAGACGACGACCACCGGCCCCGCCTGACAGAAGCCGAGACAGCCCGTCACCGTGACGGCGAGTTCCGGATCTTGCAGCGCCTGAATTTTTGCGGAAAGCCGCTCGATCAGCGGCATCGCGCCAGAGGCGGCGCAACTGCCGCGCGGATGCATGGGCGGCCTCTGCTGCGCACAGATGAAGACGTGGCGCTTGAACACAAGCGGCAGGTCGAAGGGTCTGCCTTCGGGGGCGGTTGTGAGGGCTTCGGTCATTCGCTTCTCCTGTACCTGAGCCGCGCGCGGCAGAAGGCAAAGAGCAAGGTTCGTACCGAAAGCCCTCACAGGTGTAGAAAGCGCGAACGGTGGGGAATGTTGCGCTGTGGAGGCCGGGGCGAAAGGCTGGAACTGGACTAATTAAACAAAGCGAATGTTCCGTTCCTGCCAAAATGACGCATGCTGACCGCGCCGCATCGGCGCCCCACGAAGAAAAGGCGGCGTACTTCCGCACACCGCCTGAAAATTCGTGATCCCGCGAGCCGCTATTCCGAAACGATCATGATTTCCGGCGGCCCGGCGTCGTCATCCTCCGCAAGCTCGACGCCCGCGATGCACACGTCGCCGTCGATGATCGCGACGGGGATGCTTTCGAGGCTCTGGAACTTGCACTCGCCTTCGACGCAAAGCCCCGTGCTCGGCTCGAACCGCGCATCATGCTGCATGCAGTGCAGATGGCGCCGCCCGTCCGACACATAGTTTTCGGACTCTTCGTAAAGCGGCCGCTTCTCGTGCGGGCAGACGTTCACATAGGCGTAAAACTTCCGCGCCTCGTCGCGCACGATGAGGATGGGAAAAGGCTCTTCCTTGCCATCCGGTCCGACCTTCGCAAGGGTGAAGGGCTGCACCCAGCCGGGCGCGATGTTCGCCTCGCAAACAGCGTAGACGATGGTTTCTTTGGTCTCGGTCATATGTCGTCCCTGTGCTGGGTTGCGCCATGATCTTTTCGCGATGTGATGCAAGGAGCATGCCCCCGGCGCGCCCTTACCTTAGAACCATTTCAGGCCGGATGCTAATCGTTTGCGCAAGGCGCCCCGCGCAGGCATGGTGCGCTCGCATAGTGTCGGGGAGGAGAGATTTTTTCCGGGAGGGACGATGAGAATTCTGCTGGCTGTTTTTGCTGCGGCACTCGTAGGCGCGCCTGCGCAGGCCGATGCCGCCGAGCCGCTCGAAGCCTGTCTCGACACGGCGAATTCGACCGTCGAAACGCGAAACTGCATCGGCCGCGATTATGAGCGAAACGACGGCGAACTGAACGCGATTTATAAACGGCTTCTCGAAAAATATTCCGCCGACGACGCCGACACCCGCGAGAGGCGGCGGCGGCTGATCGAGGCGCAGCGCTTGTGGCTTCGTTTTCGCGACGCCAATTGCAGTTGGCAGGGCGCCAAGATGATTGGCGGAACGAGCGAAGACCTGATCGTCGCCGGATGCTTGAACGATATGACGAAAGACCGGACCAAGGAATTGAAGGCGGACTGATGCAAGAAACGCCCATGAAAGGCGCCCGCGAAACCGGCGGAGCCGTGGCCGGCGATTCCCTTCCTGCTGGCGAGCGGCTGCCGCCCGCCTCGCCTCTGCAGGATGCGGTCGAATACCAGCGGCCGCCGCTGACCGCCACGTTGGGCCTGATCGGCGTCATCCTCGCCGTCTATCTGTGCGAAGCCGTGTTCCGCATCGCAGGAAGCGGCACCCTCTTCGATCCCGGAATCGCGACGCTCGTCGCGCTCGGCGCGCTCGACAAGAGCCTCGTCGTCGAAGGCGGCCAGTGGTGGCGGCTCTTCTCGGCGCCGTTGCTGCATGGTGGCGTGCCGCACCTTGCCTTGAACGGCCTCGCGCTTCTTTTTGCTGGCGCTGCGCTGGAGCGCGTGGTCGGCCCCATCTGGTTCGCGGCGATCTTCGTGGTCGGTGCGCTCGGCGGCGGGCTCGCCTCGCTCGCTATCAACGCGGCGGATCTGATTTCGGTCGGCGCGTCGGGCGCGATCATGGGTCTGTTCGCGGCGGCACTCGTCGTTGCCTACCGCTTCCCGAAGCAGTCGCGCCAACGGCGGCTGATGCTGTCCGGCTCGCTCGGCGTGCTCATCCCTTCGCTCATTCCGCTGTTCGACGGGCTGTTCGGGCAACGGATCGACTTTGCTGCGCATATCGGCGGCGCGGTCGCGGGGGGCATCGTGGGAGCGACGCTGCTCGGCCTCTGGCATCCGGGCAGCGAAGCGCCGCCGCATCGCAAGACGGCCCTTCTTGTGGCGGTACTCGGCCTGTGCGGCGCGATATTCGCCGCTTCGCAGGTCGCGGCGACCTACAGTTCGCAGAGCCTGGCCGTCTTCATCATCCCGGATGCAAGGCTACCCAAGGGCATGGACGAGATCCGGACCCGTTCGACGGAACTTCTCGCCGAGTTTCCGCGCGATCCCCGCTCGCATATCTACCGCGCCGTCACCCTGCAAGGCGACAACGACAATGCCGGCGCGGAACGCGAATGGCGCGCGGCTCTTGCCGACCGCGAGATGCTGCGGACATTCTTCAAGCCCGAGCTTGAGCATCTGATCCGGGTGAACCTTGCCCTGCTCCTGAAGGATAGCGGGCGGCGGGCGGAGGCCGCCGAGATGGCAAGCCCGGTCTGCGCCTCCAGCGGCGAACGCCAGATCCTTCTCGAAAATGCGGGGCTTTGCCCGCGATAAGGGCAAGGTCCAGCGCGGACGACGGATCGCGGACAAGAGACGTCAGCGAGGCTGGATGCTGCTCCACCCGTTGACGGGATTGACATCGACGGCCACCTCGACCTCATGCTCGCCACCGCCGAGCAGCACGCCGCTGACGGGACTGACATCCTGAAAGTCGCGCCCGAAGGCGATGGCGATATGCTCCTCGCCGGGGATCATGTTGTTCGTCGGGTCGAAATCGACCCAGCCGATTTCCGGCGACCAGACCGAAATCCACGCATGGCTCGCATCCGCGCCGACAAGCTTCGGCTGCCCGGCGGGCGGATAGGTGAGCAGGTAGCCGCTCACATAGCGGGCGGCGAGGCCCATCGTCCTCAGGCAGGCAATTTCGAGATGAGCAAAGTCCTGGCACACGCCGCGCCGGATGCGGAGCACCTCCTCTACCGAGGTCGCGGCATCGGTCGCGCCGCTCTCATATTTGAAATCGCGGTTGATGCGCGCCGTCAGATCCTGCACGGCTTCAAGCATCGGGCGGCCTTCCACGAAGCTCGACCGCGCAAATTTGTGGATGTCGCGCGACGGGCGGATGAAACGCGACGGGCAGGAATACTGGATGGCCTCGAACGTCTCCGGGCCGAGATTGGCGCGAAGCTGCGCGGCGACGTCGTTCCAGCTTGCCGTGCGGTGCGTATCGATCGGCGCGGGCGCGAAAACCTCGACCTGCGCGCGCGAATGGATCAGCAATTCGCGGTGATCCTGCTCGATGGCGATGAGCGAGACGGGATTGCCGAAATCGTCGATCATCTCCGCCTTGGAGGCGGGTGCCGGATCGATGATGAGGCTGTGCCGCGAGACGGTCTGGCGATAGTGGGAGCGGGGCGTCAGGTGCAAGACATGGTGGGACTGCGAAACCGGCGCCGAATAGCGATACGTCGTTCGATGGCTGATCTCGAAATTCATGAATGGCTACCGAAGCGGGTGTAGACGCGCCGAAGCTCGTCTTCGGTCAGGTTGAAGTAACGGCGCGTAATCGCTTCGGAAAGCTTCGGCAAGCCCGAAATCAGGGCGCCCAGCAACTCCTGAAGCTCGACGCGCCGGCCGGACGCGTCGGCATGCTCAAGGCTCGCGACCTTTGCAAGGCGAACCTTCGTCAGGAGTTCAAGAATGAGCCGCTGTTCTTCATTGTGCGGCGCATGGGGCGACGCCTGCGGCAGCGCCTGAAGATGATCCGTGATCGCGCAGAGCTGGAAACCGATACCGCGCGGGTTCGCCTCGTCCACCATGAGGAGGTCGAGCACGAGCGAGAGGATCGGCGCGAACAGATAGCGCTGGCGGAAGGTGATGGTGCTGTCCGCCACGTTCAGCACGAAGAAGAGGCGCGCCGTCTCGTCGTCCTCGCGCCGCACTTCGCCGAACAGCGCCAGAAGCAGTTCTGCCAGATTATAGGCGCGTTCGAGCCGCCGCCCGATGTCGGTAAAGCGCCAGCCGTAGTTCCGCGTCATGTTCTCGGCGGTCAACCCGTTGAGCGACGCCATGGTGACGATGCCCGCGTTAAGCCTGTCGAGCAGCTTGACCGAGTCGGAGAGGTCGTTCGCCTGCGGAGACGCGATGCTCGAGAAGCGGAGCAGCGTCTGCCACACCTCCAGCGAGAGGCGCTCGCGCACGATGCTGCCCACGCGCAGCATGTTGCTTTCGAGGCCGGGCAGGCTGTGCGAGCGCCCGGGGGCAGTCATCAGCAGACGCACCGACTGCTCGATGGCGCGCGGATCGTGGCCGATCCCTGCCGCCGAAGCGGGTTGATCCTTCGACAGGATGAGTTCGAGCGCGCGCCGTCCGCCCGCACCGATGGGCACCGTGCCGGAGTCCTCGGAGCGGCTCAACGCGCCGCGCATGAGACGCATCACCCAGTCCGCGCGCTCGCAATAACGGCCGAGCCAATAAAGGTTGTCCGCGATGCGGCTTCTGAGGCCGATGCCCGCGCGCAGCACGCGCGCAACCTCGGCGGCCGGGCGCATCAGCGAGATATGGGGCGGCATGACATCGTCGTCGGAGGCGATCCACACGTCGCGCGAATGACCGTCGCGCGCCGACATGGCGACGCCCGGCGTTCCGTCGAGCGACATGGCGAGACCGCCCGGCATCACGCGATAGTCGCCATCGATGCCGGCCACGAACAGCCGCATCGCGAAGCGGCGCGATGTCAGCCCTTCGGCTGTCCAGGACGGCGCATAGGCGCTGTCCGAACGCTCCTCGGCCACATAATCCTGCCCGTTCACGTCGAGTTCGAAGCGCAGCGCGTCGAGCGCCTTGGGCGTCAGCGTTTCGAGCATGATGCCGACTTCCGCGCGGCCCGGGCGCCCCGTGCCCTCATGCGCGTGGCGGATCACGAAGCGCTCGGGATGCGCGAACACATAGACGCGCGATTCCATGTCGCCGAGCCAGCGGCGGTGCGTGTCGTGGAGCACCAGATCCTGCCCGAGAAGCGCGCGGCTGATGTCGGGCAGAAGCGGCCCGAGCCCCCGGTTCTCCATGATCGACGAGCCGAGGAAGTTCATCATCAGACGCGGATTGCGTCTGAGCGCCTGCACGAGCCCGACCGGACCGGCAAAACCGTTCGGATCGAGTTCGAGCGGATCGCAATGCGAGCCTTCCACGCAGCGGATGATGAGATCGATGGGCTTCAGCCCTTCGAGCGTCTTCATGTACACGCGGCTGCCGATCACGCGCAGATCGCCGCCTTCCACAAGCTGGAAGCCGAGATAGCGCGAAAGATAGGCGTGGCTGAAATAGTCGTCGTGCCGGGGACCTGGGGTCAGCAGGGTGATGAGCGGGTCGTCGCGCTCGATGCGCTGCAGAAGTTCGGTCTGAATCTGCTGGAAATGCGAAGCGAGCCGGACAGCGCGACAGTTTCGGAAGACGTCGCCCATAAGCTGGCCATGCAGCAGCCGGTTCGCCAGAGCAAATCCCACGCCCGCGGGCGTCTCGGCATGCACATCGATGATGCGCCATTCGCCGCTTGCGTCCCGTATGAGGTCGGCGGCGAAGAAATTGATGAGATGCCCGGTGTTTTTCGGCTCGCGACAGGCGCGCAGGAAGGCCGGATCGCTGAACACGAGACGCGGCGGCACACGACCCGAACGAAGCAGGATTTGCGAGCCGTAGAAGTCCTTGGCCATCATGTCGCAAAGCTGCGCCCGCTGGATGAGGCCGCGTTCCAGCATCGCCCATTCGCCGGCCGAAATCATGATGGGAATGAGGTCGATCGACCAGGGCTGGCGGCTGCCGGGCTCGGCGAAGAGGTCGTGCGCTATGCCGTTCTCGGCGACGAGGCGGCGAAGCCGCTCCTGACGCTGCGCCTGCTCATCAAGGGGAATTGCGCCGAAAGCCTCGGAAAACGCGCGCCACTGAGGCCGGATTCTCCCGTCGGCATCGATGGCTTCGTCGTGCCCGACCGTCGGCGGCGTGTAGGCTGCAAGCAAGTCCTGCGGCATAATAGGATTTTGCACCGTGCTGCTCATGGCCTGCACTTAAGCTTCCCCCGGCATTGCCGGAGGACACCATCCGTTTCGGTCGATCATTTCGCCCCCAAGCGGCCGTGGAATGCTTCCAGTTTCACCCAATTGTAACATTCCTTCCGGGGCTTCGCCAGCGTGGCGGTTGGAAACGCTAATAATGTTGCGCCTTCGGCAAAAAATGATTGCCGTCGGATGCGACAAGGCGGCGCGGGTTGCGTGCGCCCGCTTTCGAGCCATTCCGCTCCAGCCTGGCGTTTCGGTCGCAAGAAAATCGACGGCGCCCGTCGTTCGACAAACCGGGATAAAACAAACAAGTTTCATTGGGGATCTGAGCCCGCATCATCTGCGCGCTCCATGACAAGCCCGAACGCCAGGTGATCGAAAACCGGCGCCAAAAGAAATCCCCAACGCAAAAGCATTGGTGATGGCAGCCGCTCTTCAAGAAAGGAGAGGCCGCCCCAAGTCGCTAGTGGAGCGAATTTGACATTTGAGTCCCGGCGGCCGCAGCTCTCGCTCAAATGTCAAATTCAAAAGCTCCACTAGAATCATGATGTTGCTAGTGGTCCTTTCGATTCCGACATTTGCTCGCAAGCGTACTGCAAACGGATGCAAATGCCGGGATCGGACCGCTAGAACAGCTTCAGGCCCGGAGGCAGAGGCAGACCCGCCGTCAGCGCCTGCATCTTCTCGGCCATGACCTGCTCGGACTTCTGCTTTGCGTCGTTGTGGGCGGCGACGATCAGATCTTCCAGAATTTCGGCTTCCTCCGGCTTGATGAGGCTCGGATCGACGGACAGGCCGGCCATCACACCCTTGCCGGTGAGCCGCACGCGGACGAGTCCGCCGCCCGAGGTGCCTTCCACCTGCATGGTCTCAAGCTCGGTTTGCAGCTCGGCCATCTTGGTTTGCAGTTCTTGTGCCTGCTTCATCATCGACATGATGTTTTTCATCAGGAAACCTTCTCCTTGGTTCGGTTCAGAAGCCTCGGCCGAAGCCCGGAACCCATTCTTGCTCAACGACCGATCCGCGCCGGACGATCCGCCGGGCGCTCTCAATCGAGCTTTCGCACGTCCGTTATCTCGGCATCCGGGAAATGATGAAGAATGCTCTTCACCGCAGGATGCTTGCGAATCTCTTCCTTGGCCTGCGCCTTTTCGTCCCTCATGCGCGCGCCGAGCGGGGCAAGCCCGCGCTCCTCCGAGAGCGAAACGATCCAGCGCTCGCCCGTCCAGGCTTGCAGTTTCTTCGCAAGCTCGGGAGCGAGCGACTGCGGCGCGCCTTCGAGAAGATGCAGTTCGAGAAAGCCAGAGCCGAATTTCACGAGTTCGACCTGTTCTTCAAGCGCGATTTTGAGCTTGATGTCGCGGGTGGCCGCGGCCTCGGCAACGATATCCTCGAAAGAGCCGAAGCGTGGGGCGGTTTCCTCCGGGGCCTGAACGACGCGCGCGACAGCCTGTGCCCCTTCGTTTCCTCGCGAGGCGATTGCGCGGGGGCGCGCGGCATCGAAACCGGCGTTCGGCGACGGCGCGCCTTGAGCCGAATCGCGGACTGCGGCTCGTTCGCCGCCCTTCAGATCGCCGATGACATCGGCGGGTGACGGCAACTGCGCCGTATAGCACATGCGGATGACGAGCATCTCTGCTGCCGCAAAGGGACGCGGCGCGCGCGCAGTCTCATCGAGCCCCTTGAGAAGCATCTGCCAGGCAACGGCGAGGCGGGGAACCGGAAGCGCCGCGGCGAGACGGTCGGCGCGCGCGCGATCATCGGCCGAGAGGTCCGGCGGATAGGCGCCCGGAAGTACCTTGAGGCGCGACAGCGCGTGCACCGCGTCGGCGGCGTCGGAAATGATCAGTGAAGGGTCGGCGCCCCGCTCGTTCAACGCCCCGAGTGCCGTGAGCGCGCCAGCCGCATCGCCATCGAAGATGCGCTCCAGCAGATCGAAGATCGCGGCGCGGCCCGAGAGCCCGAGCATGTCGAGCACCGAGGAGGCGGTGAGGCGGCCTTCGGCCATGGTCAGCGCCTGATCGAGCAGAGACAGCCCGTCGCGCACGGAACCTTCCGCCGCCCGCGCGATCAGCGCCAGCGCCGCTTCATCGGCGGCGTAGCCTTCCTTTTCGAGGATGTGCGCGAAGTGGGCGGAAAGAAGCTCCGGCTCGACGCGGCGCAGGTCGAAGCGCTGGCAGCGCGACAGGATCGTGACGGGGACCTTGCGGATTTCGGTCGTTGCGAAAATGAACTTCACATGCGGCGGCGGCTCTTCGAGAGTCTTCAGAAGCCCGTTGAAGGCGGACTTGGACAGCATGTGAACTTCGTCGATGATGAACACGCGGTAGCGCGCGGCCGCAGGCTTGTAACGCACAGCCTCTATGATCTCGCGGATGTCGTCGATGCCGGTGTTGGAGGCGGCGTCCATTTCGAGCACGTCGACATGGCGGCTCTCCATGATGGCCTGACAATGGCGGCCGAGTTCGGCGATGTCGAGCGTCGGCCGGTCCGGCAGACCGTCGCGCTCGTAATTCAGCGCGCGGGCGAGGATGCGGGCGGTCGTGGTCTTGCCCACGCCGCGAACGCCCGTCAGCATGTAGGCCTGCGCGATGCGGTTCATCGCGAATGCGTTGCGCAGCGTGCGGACGAGAATGTCCTGACCGATGAGATCGTCTAGCGTGTGCGGACGGTATTTGCGCGCGAGGACGAGATAGGATTGCGCCTTGCCCGAAACTTCGGAGGTGGGGAGCGCCGAGGCGTTATCGCTGTTGCTCATGTCCCAGATCCGGCAGGCGGACCGTCATGCGCCCGATCATGGTGCCGCGACGGCGGCATCAAAGCCTTCTGTCGCAGAAGCAACTGCGACGACCGCCAACAACAAGGCGGAAAAAGAAAAGCCGCGAAAGACGGCAGTGAGAGGCTGGACAGCAACCCGCATCGGATTCGTTAGGGCTGCTTCCTTCCGGACCTGACCCGGTTGGCGAGCGATACGCCTGCGCCAACCTCCCGCCCCTTATATCGCCGTTTCGCGCGTCTCTGGCAAGAGGGCTTTGCGTGTCGCCTTGGCCGCGCGCTTTTTTTCGCATTTGCAGCCGGGCCCGCATGGCGGCTTCTTCGTGCATTTCTGCCGTTTCCGGCGGCCACGGCCATTTTCATCCGTGCGGCTGAGGCTCCTCCAATGAGCTTTCAACCGTGCGTGGAACGCCTTCGGCTTCTCCGCGTAGAGCTGCTTCCCGCGCTCCTTCGCGTCGGCCAGCAGCGCGGCCTGCTTCTCATCGATAAACCGCAGAAGCGTATTGACGTCGGAAGGCGAGCGAAACACCGCGCGATTTTGCTCGATCATGTCGCGCAACACCGCGAGGTCGTGATGGAGGCCGAGCGCGTCCGAAAGCGTCTTGGCAAGTTTCGAGCGGGCCTTCGCTTCCCTTGGCCACGCCGTTCTCAGAAGCAGCGTTTGACGCCAATGGCGCTGCACCTGTTTTCGCCACTCGTGGAGATCCTCGGCGTGTCCGGAAGCGAGCGCTTTCTTCATCGCGCGGCGGCCGCGCTTGTATGTTCGCACCGCGGCGCCGAGCAAATCCTTTACGGAAGCGTCGCCGAAATCGAACTGGAAGAGACCCGCTTTCGCCTTGGCGACTTCCGCGATGGCATTCCCGATCTTTTCGGAAACCGCCCGCTCCAACGCATTCCCGCGCCTTGCCTCAAGCCATGAAGACAGATCGGAGAAAAGCCTTTCGTGGGAAGCGCCCGCGAATTCCGCGCGGAGCGTTTCAGCCGCGCCCACGGCCACCTGCGCGTCGCGGCTGGCGGAAAGAAGCCGTCCCGCATGCGAAATCAGCCCCTGCGCGGTTCGGGCCGCGTCGCCTCTATCTGCCGCTTTCACGAGAGCGATGAGCGCGCGGGTACGTTTGAAATGACGCCGCGCCGCATGGACGGCCGTTTCGTCGTGCTCGGCAGCCATGAGCCTTTCAATCGCGGCGTCCAGTTGCTCGCAGCCTACCGAAGGAACCGATTGGCTCAATGGCTCGAACAGATTTAGGCGATAATTCACTTGAGTATGCTCTGGACGAGGGATTGTTTTTTCAAAATCGGGTTTGCATGCCGGCTCGTCAAGCGGCTGAAGCCCTATGCCGCCTTGAGCATCGGCTCGGGGATCTTTGCCGGTTCGCGTTCGCGGTCGCCCTGACGCCAGTGCAGGATTTCGATCCGCCCCTCCGCATGTTCGACTATGGCTGTGCAGTTTTCCGTCCAGTCGCCGCAATTCAGATAGCGGACGCCATCGATCAGCCGGTCGGCAGGATGGTGGATGTGACCGCACACGACGCCGTCGAAGCCGCGACGCTTTGCCTCGCCCGCGAGCGCCACCTCGAACTCGTCGATGAACGCAGCCGCCGCCTTGACCCGCGTCTTGACATAGACGGAGAGCGACCAGTGACCGAAGCCGAGCTTGCGCCGCAGAAAGTTCAGCGGACCGTCGCACCACAGCACGAACTCGTAGGAACGGTCGCCGAGAAAGCGCAGCCACTTCGCGTAGCGCACAACCACGTCGAATTCGTCACCATGCAGCACGAACAGCTTGCGGCCGTTGGCTGTCGTGTGCACGCAATCGCGCGCGATCTCGATGCCGCTGAAGCTCATGCCGCAATAGGCGCGCAGCGCCTCGTCGTGATTGCCGGGCACATAGACGATGCGCGTGCCGGATTGCATGCGCTCCAGAAGAAGTTGCAGGATTTCGTCGTTGCCGCCGGGCCAGATCACGCCGCGCTTCAGGCGCCAGAAATCGATGATGTCGCCGACGAGGTAAATCGTCTCGGCGTCGTGGTTTCTCAGGAATTCGATCAGCCCGTCTGTCTTCGCGGCGCGCGTGCCAAGATGCAGATCCGAAAGGAAGAGCGCGCGATAACGCTTTTCGCCGAACCGGATCACCGGCACGTTCCGAAAGAAGCCATGCATAAGCGTGTCCCTCATCCCCTTGGCTTACGTTGGAGAGAAAACGGCACTTGCATTGCAACCGTGTGACAGCCGGACCTTTCGATTGCGCGGCCCACAACGTGCCAGGGTGCGGGCGAGAAAGCCGCAGGCAAGCCCCCTTCCCTGTCCCGGTTCGCCGCGTGACGCGATCCGCGCGACGCCCCTTGCATCTTGACGCGCGCGCCGTAATTTTGGGCGCAAGCGAAACGCCCGACCCCGCAGAGTCGATCTGGAGACCGCATGTCCGCCACCGAACCCGATCCGAACGAAGAATTCTACCGGGGCCTCAGAAAGCCCAGCATCGCCGCCGAGATCCTTTCCGAAGCGCTCCCCTACATGCAGCGCTACGATCAGGCGACCGTCGTGATCAAGTATGGCGGGCACGCGATGGGCGACGCGAAGCTCGCGGAGAGTTTCGCGCGCGACATCGTCATGCTGGAGCAGGCGAGCGTGAAGCCGGTGGTGGTCCATGGCGGCGGCCCCCAGATCGCGAAGCTTCTGGCGCGCCTCGATATCAAGAGCGAGTTTTCAGGCGGCCTCCGCGTGACCGATGCCGCCACCGTCGAAGTGGTCGAGATGGTGCTCGCGGGCTCCATCAACAAAGGCATCGTGGCGGAGATCAACGCGCTTGGCGGCCATGCCTGCGGCATCTCCGGCAAGGACGGCAATCTGATGATTGCGAAGAAGCTCACGCGAACCGAGATCGATCCCGATTCGGCGATCGAGCGCGTGGTGGACCTCGGCTTCGTCGGTGACCCGGAGGAAGTGAACCCTCGCATCGTGGAGGTTCTCGCGCAGAACGAGATCATCCCGGTGGTCGCGCCCCTGGGCCTCGCGCGCGACGGCACGACCTACAACATCAACGCCGACACGTTCGCGAGTGCGCTCGCGGGCGCGCTGAAGGCGAAGCGGCTGCTTCTTCTCACCGACGTGGCGGGCGTGCTCGACAAGAACAAGAAGCTCATCCATCGCCTCACCGTAAGCCAGGCGCGCGCGATGATCGCGGACGGCACCATCTCCGGCGGCATGATCCCGAAGGTGGAAGGCTGCATCAACGTCATCAAGCAGGGCGTGGAAGGCGTCGTGATTCTCGATGGCCGCGTGCCGCATGCGGTGCTGCTGGAGCTGTTCACCGAGCACGGCGTCGGCACGCTGATCGAGCGGGACTAGGAGAAAAGGCCGGGGCGACCCGGCCTTTTCTTTGCAAGGGGTGCCTGTCGTGCGAGCCGAAGCTTGACGCGTAGCCGGATCGGGGCAGGCGCACTATATGTGGCGTGCGGGCGCGCGACGCCGCGCGAAACCGAGAGTAAAGTTTTGTCCGACGAATCATCCATGCGAGGGAGCGCAGGCGCCGCCCACTCTGACGCCCCTGCCATCACGGAGGCGGAAGACGCCGACGCAGCCGCCACAACGCTCGTCGAAGCCGCAGCAGAAGCGGGCGCGCTCGCCAAGGCCTTCGCCGAGACGCGGCTCTGGATCTTCGACCTCGACAACACGCTCTATCCCGCCGAGTGCAACCTCTTCGCGCAGATCGATCAGCGCATGTCGGGCTTCATCCAGAAGCTGCTCGGGCTCGACCACGCGGCGGCGCGGAAGGTGCAGAAGGATCTCTATTATCATTACGGCACCACGCTCGCGGGGCTGATGGCCGAATATGGCGTGAAGCCCGAAGAGTTCATGGACTACGTCCACGACATCGACCTCGCGCCGGTCTCACCCATGCCGGAGCTTGACGCCGCCATCGCGCGCCTCGAAGGCCGCAAGTTCATCTTCACGAACGGCTCGGCCCGCCATGCCGAACGCGTGGCGGCGAAGCTCGGGGTGCTCGACCGCTTCGACGGCATTTTCGACATCGCGGCTGGCAATTATGTGCCGAAACCGAAGCCGGAAAGCTTCGGCGCCTTCATGCGCTATTGCGAGGGGGGCGACTGCAAGGCGGCAATGTTCGAGGATCTGCCGCACAACCTCGAAGCGGCGCACGCGCTCGGCATCAAGACGGTGCTCGTCCGCTCGGATTATCTCGACCACCCGTCGCAGCACGCGCTCGCCGCCGCAACCGCGCTGCCGCCCTACATCCACTACGAGACGGACGACCTCACGCGCTTCCTCGACAGCATCGCAGGGAATTAAGGCTGGGCGCTTGCCAACCGATCAAACCGTCACGCTTTTGACTTCTTTACAATTTTCTTATCTTGCTTCGGCCAAGAGATTTCACGCCGATAATCAGCGTGCTCCAATAGCTCCGAAGCTATTTTATGCGCGGGGAATGTAATTAAGACGATCTGAAGCCCAGCCTTGCGCGCATGCTTCATTGCGGGAATACAATCTGTGTCGCCCGACACCAAGATGATCCGGTCAATTGCCTTGCTGGCAGAGTAAGACGCGATGTCGAGACCGATGCGCATATCCACGCCCTTCTGTTCAAAGTCGGGCTTGAAATCGTCGTCGTTCAGTTTTTCTGAGATTGGAATAGAGATCGGCTTGAAGCCTCGAAATTTGAGAACGCCGAGCCTTACGGCGAAAAGATCTTTTTGCGCAAGGATATGAAGCCAACCGTCGGACCCCTTGAATTCTTGCATATCCCCTGAAACCGGCTTTTTATGGCTACCGATATAGGGTGCGCAGTCATAATAAAGTACGCGAAGAAGCTCTTCATCGTTTCCAAGGCAGTTATGAGCAACCTTTTCTATAAAGTCTGGATTGTAATGAAATCCGGACGCCTTCGCTAAAACGCGAATGTGCCCACCATCGATAAATATCGCAACTCTCATGATAGCAA
>NZ_JASGFR010000031.1:0-39111 GCF_047605405.1 Rhodomicrobium sp.
TGCTCATCGCAGGAGATCGCGCCCGGCACAGACAGTCCGGAGCCCCCCTCAAGGCCGCGCCCGACCGAAACGCCACCGCTGTTCGTCTCAAGAACCGGCAGGCGCTTCAGCGTGTGCGCCCGAGGAACGGGTGAGGCCGGAATCCCTACCGAATACGATCCCTGCGCAAGCGTTTCCCCTTTCATCAGCACCGACAGTGGCCCAAGAACGGCGCCCTTTTCCATGGAGGTACTGTAAAGCACGATAGCCATATTCCCGACGGTGCATCCCTCACCGATCACGAGCTTGTCCGCCTTCATGACGCGATCTTCGAAAAGATGCGTCTGGACGGTCGCGCCGAGATTGAGAGCCGCATGATCGTGGATCTCCACGAGGTCGAATTCCGAGAACAGGGTTGTGTGCACGAACACCCAGCGGCCCACCTTGCAGCCGAATAATCCGAGGCAGTGCCCCGCATAGGGCGTTCCGAGAACCGGCTCCATGACGTTGGCCGCAAGCGACTCGAACACGCCGTTTATCACCTCGGTAAACCACACATAGCTCGACCACAGAGGCTTGATAACGGGATGAAACGTCCCGCGCAGCACCAGCTTGACCGCAGCGGAGACGAACAGCAACCCCATCGCCGACGCGAGGGACAGAAGCGGCGTGAAAAGGACCGTTTCTTCGAGAGCGTGCGTGTTGCGGATGGCGATCAGCGCGTAGCAGAATGCGACAAGGGCCGCGCCGGAAAGCCATCCCGGAAGGCAGATGCGGAGGAAGTCGACGCAGGCGCGCGCGAACACCATCGAACGTGACGGCTCGTAAGTCTTTGAGGGCGCGAAAGCGAAAGACTGCTGGACCGCAGACGGAGGCAATTCGAAGCCCGGCGAGCCAAGCCAGCGGCGGTTGGCTTCCAGCGGCGCTTTCGTCTGGGGCGGTGTCGACAGCACGCCGACGAGACTATCGTCGCCGACCGTTGTGCCCCCGGGGACGAAGGCGCTGTTGCCGACGAAGGTCTGCTCGCCGATGTTCACCGCCTCGATCGACAACACGCCGCCATGGATGCGACCGCCGCCGATGATGCAGGCATCGGCGAGAAAGCTGCCGCGCTTTACGGTGAGAAGGTCGGGACTGAACTGCATGACCGTCGAAACCTCGACGCCCTTGCCAATCCTCGCCCCGAGCAGGCGGAGTACGGTCGGAAAGAACAGCGTGGCGTAAAGCGGCTGAAGGATTTCACGCGTGTTGTTCAGAAGGTAGCTGAGGAACCAGTGCCGCAGATAGGTCAGACTGCGCACAGAGTAAGTGCCCGGCCGTATCCTCCCCAGTATAATGCGCTTTGTCAGCACGGCGCAGGCGATGTACCACAGCACACCGAGCGGCACCGCGACGAGAAGAGCGCCAGCGCCAGCGTATAGCCCATAATTGATGAGGGCGATGGCGACGAGAGCGATAGGCGGGAGCAGCGCCACGATCAGAAAATAGCCCATCAGATAGATCAGGACGAGATGGATGAGCCCCCACAGCCTCTCGCCGCCGCGGGGCGCCGTGTTGCCGGTGGGCAGACTGAAGTCGGCATGGACGGCAGGCACGCCGCGCCACTTCTCATCGGCTCGAAGGCGTGCGCCATCGGCGAGGAAAGACATGTCGTCGAGCGCGGAACCTGACGCCATTTCGACGTCGAGACCAAGCGCGCAGTGTTGTCCGATGAAGCAGCGTTTTCCGATGGTGAGAGGGGCGATTATGAGCATCCCGTCTTCCACGCGGCAGGCAAGCAATTGCGTTTCGGCGCCGATGCAAGCGCCGTCGCCGATCGTGACGAGATCGAAGGCCGTGCAATGCGCCGTTCCGATGACGCAATTCCTGCCGACACGCGCGCCCATGGCACGAAAATAAAGGCTCATCAGCGGCGAGCCCGCGAACATGGGTGCCCAGCTCAGCCTCTGAAACTTGCCAACAAACCACCAGCGAAAATAATACAAGCTCCAAAGCGGGTAACGGCCGGGCTTGTATCTGCCGATCACCAGCCATTTCGAGAGGATGCTCAATAACAGCATGGACGGCCAGATCAGGAACCCGGCCGCGCTCAGGATCAGCGCAGCATGCTCGGCAGTGGTCGTGCCTTCATAAGCCGATTTCAGAACGAGCACGGTCAGCGTTACAGGCGCGCTGAGGACGAGATAATACAAGCCGATTGAAAGCGTCTGCAGCCCCACGCAGAGCCAACGTTCCCAGGGTGGAACGAGCTTGAATGCGCGCAGGCTCGGCAGTTCATCTTGCTGGCCTCTGCCGGGACTCTCAACTCCTGCCGGCTGCTCATAGCCTTCGAGCGCCCCGGCAAGGGCTCGGATGGTTCGGTGCTGGTACAGGTGGCGCACCGACACGGAAGGCAGCCCGAGGCGTTCGCGCATTTCGGAGGCGACACGCGCCGCCAGCAGAGAATGGCCGCCGAGATCGAGGAAGAAATCGTCATCGACCGACACCGAAGGAGCGCCGAGGCACATTCCCCAGACTTCGGCGATGGCGCGCTCAAAGTCCGTTTCAGGAGCTGCCATCTGGCGGTCGCCCTTCAGAAGCGTCTGTGGCAGCGGAAGCTGCTTGCGATCCACTTTGCCGCTCGTCATCAGCGGCAGCGCATCGATCACGTCCAGATACTTCGGAACCATGTATTCCGGCACGCGGCGGCGCAGTAATTCCGCAAGCTCGGCGCGAATTTCGCCAGTGATTTCAGCGTTCGGCACGATAAAGGCGCCGAGTTCCCTGGAGCCGTTCAACTCGAAGACATTCACCGAAGCGGCAGCGACTCTCGGATGATCGAGAAGCACCGCTTCGATTTCCGGCAACTCGATCCTGAAGCCGCGAAGCTTGATCTGACCGTCGAGGCGCCCGAGGAAATAGAGTTCTCCGCGATGCCCGAGGCGCACCATATCGGATGTGCGATAAAGCCGTCCGCGCCTGCGCGACAGACAGTCGGGCAGGAAGCGCTCGGCTGTCTGGCTCGCGCGGTTTATATAGCCGGGGGACACGGCCTCGCCGCCGATGTAAAGCTCACCTTCTTCGCCAGGCCGCACCGGTCTGCCGCTTTCATCAAGGACGTAAATCGAATAGCCGGGCATGGCCGTGCCGATGCTGACGGGCTGACCCTCTCGGCATTCAGCAAGCGTCGCCACTACCGTCGCCTCGGTCGGACCGTACGTATTCAGCATACGACGGCCCGGCCTGGCCCACCGGGTGACGAGATCCGGCGGGCAAGCCTCACCGCCGAGCACCAGAAGCCGCACGTTCGGCAGATCGCGCGGGATCATCGCGAGAAACGACGGCACGGTCGAGAAATAGGAGACGCCCTCCTGCTCGATGAAGTCGGCAGCGTCGGAAGGGGAGCGTCCGATATCCTCCGTCGGGACGACGAGCGTTGCACCGGTTGAAAAGGCAGCCCAGATTTCTTCGACGGACGCATCGAACGCCACCGAAAACCCTTGATAGATCCGGTCGCTTCTCTTCACGCCGTAACTGGCTCTCATCGCCTTGACGAAGGCGAGCGCATTTCTGTGCGTGATCTTCACGCCCTTCGGGCGCCCAGTCGAGCCCGAGGTATAGATGGCATAGGCCGCGCTTGTCTGCCGCACCTGAACCGGGACGAGGCAAGCGGCCCCGATGCGACGGCGCGCGGCGCGCTCCTCATCGGCGTCGAGAAGCAGCCACTTGACGCTGTCGATCCTCTCCGCATTCTCCCGCCCCAAGGTGCCTTCAGACAGGACCAACGACACGCGCGCGTCATCGCAGATATCGACAATTCGTTCGGCGGGAAATTTCGGGTCGAGCGGCACGTAACCGGCGCCCGCTTTCAAAATACCGAGGATCGCGGCGAATAGATTTACCGACTTCCGGAAGTATATCCCGACGAGGCTTCCCGGTTTCACGCCATTGTCGATGCAACGGCGGGCAATTTTCGATGAGAGTCTGTCAAGCTGTGAATATGTAAGCGAAATGGAATCGCATTTTACGGCAACGCCGTGAGGCCACCTCTTCGCCTGCTGTTCAAACACGTGATGCAAAAGCATCGGACTGCGCATGCGATCATGCAACAAACGTCTTCTCGCCATAGTTCGGCTCCCGCATACGCGCAACGCTGCGCTCCGGCTCTGGTCGAGCTTAAGGTTTTATTGAAAGGGTCTCCGGACCGGCGAACCAAGCGGCGCCGCCCCATGAAGCCAAGGCTCACCATCGAGATCAGAGGCAGAGCGTCAGATAAGTTTCGCGCTGTGCGGCACAGCAAGCTTCATGGCTGACACGCGGCACAGAGTTTCTAATAACGATCCGGAAAGTAATCGTGCTGCTTGCTTTGAGAGATGCGCGCTTCATCGGATTTACGCTCACAAATCAACTTTTATGATCCGACTTATAGTTCAAACATATAAACATACATCTAAGATCATGTTTTTTCATTATGCGAATTGCTTGTATAGAATTACAACAAGCATTAGCGCTTCAATTATTTGTATTGAAGAAACATTCAGAAAGACTCGACAGCCGCTCCCGATCCGTACCGCGCGTTTGTCCGGTTTTCCGCAATCGTCACGCGGGCGCCTTGCTTTCCGCGTTTGCGCTTCCTAAAACCATTCAAGAGAACAAGCGCGCTCGCCAGCCCGAGCGGAACGGACCGATCATGGCAAAGACACTTTACGATAAAATCTGGGACGACCACGTCGTTGAAACGCAAGCGGACGGCACAAGCCTTCTCTATATCGACCGCCATCTCGTGCACGAGGTGACGAGCCCGCAGGCTTTCGAGGGACTTCGCACCGCCGGCCGCCGCGTTCGCGCGCCGCAAAAGACGCTGGCGGTCGTGGACCACAACGTGCCGACGACGGACCGCAGCCACGGCATCGACGACCCGGAAGCAGCCCTTCAGGTCCAGACGCTCGGCGAGAATTGCGCCGAATTCGGCATCGAATATTACAATGAACTCGACAAGCGGCAGGGCGTCGTCCACATCGTCGGGCCCGAACAGGGTTTCACGCTGCCCGGCACGACCATCGTCTGCGGCGACAGCCACACCTCGACGCATGGCGCTTTCGGCGCGCTCGCGCATGGCATCGGCACGTCCGAGGTCGAGCATGTGCTTGCCACGCAGACGCTGATCCAGAAGAAGGCGAAGAACATGCGCGTGACGGTGGACGGCATCCTGCCGGACGGCGTGACCGCGAAGGACATCATCCTTGCCATCATCGGCGAGATCGGCACGGCGGGGGGAACCGGTTACGTCATCGAATATGCGGGCGAAGCCATTCGCGCGCTGTCGATGGAAGGCCGCATGACGGTCTGCAACATGTCCATCGAAGGGGGCGCGCGCGCCGGCCTTGTCGCGCCGGACGAGAAGACCTTCGCCTATATCGCGGGCCGTCCGCGCGCGCCGAAAGGCGCCGCCTGGGAACTCGCGCGGAAATACTGGGAAACCCTGCCTTCCGACGCGGGCGCGCATTTTGACCGTGAAATCAAGCTCGACGCTTCTTCGCTGCCGCCCATCGTCACCTGGGGCACGAGCCCCGAAGACGTGGTGTCGATCACCGGCACCGTACCCGACCCGGCGAAGGTCGCCGACGAAGGCAAGCGGGCGGCCGTCTCGCGTGCGCTCGCTTATATGGGCCTTGAGCCGGGCATGAAGATGACGGACATCGCCATCGACCGTGTGTTCATCGGGTCCTGTACCAACGGGCGCATCGAAGATCTGCGTGCCGCCGCCGCGATCGTCGAAGGCCGCCGCGTCGCCGAAACGGTGAAGGCCATGGTCGTGCCGGGTTCCGGCCTCGTGAAGGAGCAGGCCGAGGCCGAAGGGCTCGACGAGATCTTCCTCGCGGCTGGCTTCGAGTGGCGCGAACCGGGTTGCTCGATGTGCCTTGCGATGAACGCCGACAAGCTCAGCCCCGGCGAGCGCTGCGCCTCGACCTCCAACCGCAATTTCGAGGGCCGTCAGGGCTTCAAGGGCCGCACGCATCTCGTCTCGCCCGCGATGGCGGCGGCGGCGGCGGTCGCGGGCCGGTTCGTCGACGTGCGCGACTTCGGCAAACGCTGAGCATCTGCTGAAATCCGATCCCGCGCGAAACCATGCGTGCGGGATCTTTTCCCGGCGATCAGCACAGCACCCACCGCATCAGGGCGCGGTCCTTCAACTGCAAACGGCTCTTGATGAGATCCGGTTGGGCCGTCGGGCGCGACGCGGAGCGGATGCGGCTGCTTTTGCTCGCGAAGGCATCCCTTGCCTGTCAAGAGAGCGGCGAAGTCGAGATGTGGTGGTTGTCGATCAGCTTTTCTGCGTCAATCGAGTCCGCAAAACGCGCCTCAGCCATTGCTTGGCGCGTCTTGTCGGGAACCGGACGCGCGCTCTAAAGCCAGCCCGCGAGCGGTTCGGCGCGCAGCATATCATCATAGGTCGGGCGCGGACGCACCACCGCATAATCGGCGCCGTTCACGAGCACCTCGGGAACGAGCCGCCGGGTGTTGTAGGTCGACGACTGCGCCGCGCCGTAGGCGCCCGCCGTCATCACCGCGATGAGATCGCCCGGAGCGACGTCCGGCATATCGCGGTCTTTCGCGAGAAAATCGCCCGTTTCACACACAGGGCCGACGACATCGGCGCGTCCGGCGCTGGCGTTTCGCTGCGCTTCGTTTACCGGCCAGATGTCGTGATAGGCATCGTACAGCGTCGGACGAACGAGGTCGTTCATGCCCGCATCCACGATGACGAAGCGCTTTTCGCCGCTGTGCTTCGTGTAGATGACCTGCGAGACGAGGATGCCCGCATTGCCGACGATGATGCGCCCCGGCTCGAACAGCAGTTTCGCGCCGAGGCGGTTCGACAGGCCGATGACGATTTCGGCATAATCGCTCGGGAGCGGCGGAATTTCCTGATCCCAGCGATAGGGAATGCCGAGCCCGCCGCCGAGATTGACATAGGAAATCGTGTGCCCATCGCGGCGGAGATCTTCCACGAGGTTCGCCATCAGGTCGAAGGCGTCGCGGAACGGCTCCATATGCGTGATCTGGCTGCCGATGTGCATATGCACGCCCGCCACGTCCAGGCCGGGAAGATCGCGGGCGAGCGCGTAAAGCGCGCGGGCATCACGCCAGCTTACGCCGAATTTGTGCTCGGACTTGCCCGTGGAAATCTTGGCGTGCGTCTTCGCGTCCACGTCTGGGTTGATGCGGAACGCGATGCGCGCCGTCTTGCCCCGTTCGCTCGCCACCCGCGACAACGCGCGAAGCTCTGCCTCGCTCTCGACGTTGAAGCCGTAAATGCCCGCGTCGAGCGCGAAGGCCATCTCGCCCTCGGTCTTGCCGACACCCGAGAAGACGATCTTTCCCGCCGGGATGCCAGCCGCCAGCGCGCGCCGGATCTCGCCTTCCGAGACGACATCCGCTCCGGAGCCGAGCTTCGCCAGCGTGCGGATCACGGACACATTGGAGTTGGCCTTGATGGCATAGCAGACGAGCGCATCCTGCCCGGTGAAAGCGTCCGCGAACACGCGATAATGGCGCTCTATCGTGGCGGAGGAATAGCAGTAAAATGGTGTGCCAACCTCGCGAGCGATAGCGTCGAGAGCGACACCTTCGGCATGAAGGATGCCGTTCTTGTAAGAAAAATGATGCATGACGCGAGTTTAGCGCAGAAGCGGGTCCAGAATGAAGGGCCGATCCGGGTCAACCTTTCCTTTTGCGTCTTTCGGCACATCCGGCGGCGGAAGCGGACGTTGAAGGTCGGTTCTCTTGCCGCAGGCCGACAGCCCGAGCGCGAGCACAAAAGCCAGTACCAGATTGCGACTCAAGCCAGTCATCGTATCCCCGTCACCGCGCCCGAAGCTTATGTCGAAGGCTTGACCAAGCCTACACCTCGCGTACATCGCTGACGGACAAACGAATGGTGCCGCCCCGCAGTCTCATCCACGCGATCCCTGCTCCGTCTTTACCGCGAAGTTCCGGCGGCTTCCAGCTTCTTCAGCCAGATTTCGGCCGCCGCCTTCACATTTTGCGGCGCTGTGCCTCCAAAGCTGCGGCGGCTTTCCACAGACTTATCCACGTTCAGCACGTCGAAAATGCGCTCCGTGATACGCGGTTCGACGTCCTGCATATCCTTCAGCGGCACTTCGTGGAGATCGACACCCAGGTTTTCGGCGTGTTTCACGATCCGGCCCGTGACGTGATGCGCTTCGCGGAACGGAAGCTGCGCATGCAGCACGAGCCAGTCAGCAAGGTCGGTCGCGGTCGAGAAGCCTTGCCCGGCGGCGTCGCGCATGCGCTCAGGCACGGGCTCCATGTCTTCGATCATGCCCGTCATCGCCGCGAGGCCGAGCGACAGCGCGTCGATGGCCAGGAACACGGCTTCCTTGTCTTCCTGCATGTCCTTGGAATAGGCGAGCGGGAGCCCCTTCATCACCGTCAGCAGCGAAACGAACGCGCCGGCGACGCGGCCCACCTTCGCGCGCACAAGTTCGGCGGCGTCGGGATTGCGCTTCTGCGGCATGATCGACGAGCCGGTGGTGAAGCGGTCGGACAGCGTGATGAACCGGAAGCCCGCGCTGAACCAGACGACGATCTCTTCCGACAGGCGCGAGAGGTGCGTGGCGCAGATAGCGGCGGCGGCGAGCGCCTCAAGCGCGAAGTCGCGCGAGGACACGGAGTCGAGCGAGTTCGCGAGCGGACGCTCGAACCCGAGCGCTGACGCCGTCATGTGCCGGTCGATTGGGAAGGATGTGCCCGCAAGCGCGGCCGCTCCGAGCGGGCTTTCGTTCACACGCTTTCTGGCGTCGGCGAAGCGGCCCCGGTCGCGGTCCAGCATCTCGACATAGGCGAGGCAGTGGTGGCCGAACGTGACCGGCTGGGCAACCTGCATGTGCGTGAAGCCCGGCATGATGGTGGCGGCGTGAGCGTCCGCCTTCCTTGCGAGCGCGAGCTGGAGCGCCGCGATCTGCTCGTCGAGGTGGTCTATCGCGCCGCGAATATAAAGGCGGAAATCCGTCGCTACCTGATCGTTGCGCGAGCGGCCCGTGTGGAGCTTGCCCGCGACCGGCCCGATGAGATCCTTCAGCCGCGCTTCGACCGCCATGTGGATGTCTTCATATTCGCGGCGAAACTCGAAGCGCCCGCCCTCGATCTCCTCGCGCACGACATCGAGACCCGCGACGATCGCGTCTGCCTCTTCCGCCGTCACGATCCCGCACGCGCCGAGCATCTTCGCATGCGCCTGGGACGCGCGGATGTCTTCGGCGTAGAACCGCTGGTCGAACGAAATGGAGGCGTTGATTTCCTCCATGATCTCGGCGGGCTTTGTCTCGAAGCGCCCGCCCCACATTTTATTGGCCATCGCTGTCATTCGCCTCGCGGAACGAATTCGACATTTGAGCCCCGGTTGTTGCGAGCGCTCTCTCAAATGTCAAATGAAGGCTCCACGACAATCATAGAGTTGTTAGCGTTCCCCCATGATCGACACTTGCTCGCGAGGATTGGCAACCGGATGCAAATGCCGAACGAGGACCGCTAGAGGGCTTAAAGCGCAGCATTAGCGCGCTGCCGCCGAATGTACAAGCGGGCTTGGGCACCAATATATCAGCTTTTTCAGCAGCCTAAAATTTGGGCACCAACCCGGCCCCTGCGCACCGGCCGGGAACGCCTGCGCGGCTCAAGCATTGATATCACGACGGTCTTTTGGCGCGCCGTGCTTGAGCGCCGTCCGCCGGATGGAGGATTATCATGGAACGTGGCATTGAGACGACCCGACGCAGCCGCATCGATCTTGCCGAATGGCGCGGCAGGGACGTGACACGGAACTACGAGCTGGGCGAGAGCATGGTGCCCGCCGAACGCCTGAGACGCTCGCGCGAGCGAACTGAAATCTTCAGCGCCAGCCATGAGGGCGATACGGGCGAGGAAGGTCGCGTTGACGTTCAGACTTTCCCGACCGCGAGAGACATGATGGCACTCGGCTATGCCTACGCCTATGGAAAGGGTCTGGCCGATCGCAGGACGAAGACACTCCGCGTGCGCGGGATGGGCACGCGCTGATTTTCGCTGATGTGTGAAGGGCGAGGTTGCAGGGGCGATCTCGCCCTTGATCGTGCGGGCGGCAACTCTCGGCGCGTCGTGCGTTCGACAAAGGTTTTGCGTCCTTCAGGCGCCTTGACTGAACGACGCGCCTGATGAAAAGCTTCCGCTTATGGGAACCGGGAACGACGACGGCGGAGCGCGGAGGCAGGGCCTCATCATATATGGTCTTGCCGCGGCCGGGGCGCTCGCGGTGATGGCGGTCGGCATGCTCATGGATCGCGCTTCGATCGTGCCCGACGAGCCGCGTGCGGGGGCGGTCACGGTTCCGGCGCCTGCCGAGTCCGGCAAGTTCATCCGGCACGCAAGGCCCGTCACCCTGCCCGCAGTTTCCTTCAACGATGCGGACGGCAAGGCGCGCTTCCTTTCGGAGTGGCGCGGCAAGGTCGTGCTGCTTAACATCTGGGCGACGTGGTGCCCTCCCTGCATCCGCGAAATGCCCGCGCTCGACAAGCTTCAAGCCCAGAAGGGCGGCGAGCATTTCGCTGTCGTGGCCGTCAGCACCGATCGCAGCGGCCTTGGCAAGCCGAAGGCCTTTTATGATCGTGTCGGCATCAAAAATCTCCCGCTCTTCAATGAGGCGAGCGGCGACTTGAGCGTCGCTCTCGACGCGGACCGCCTCCCCCTGACGATCATCCTCGACAGCGAAGGCCGGGAGGTTGCACGTTACTACGGCGCGGAGGAATGGGACAGCGAGGAAGTCTTCGCCAAGGTCATGGCGATGGCGGGGGCGAAATCGGCAGCGACGCGCCGCTGAGGATCGCACGCTGCGATCTGAGCGTAATTCCGCTCTACGCGGCGGCCGCCTTCACGGTTTCGGCCAGTTTCTTGAGCGTGAAGGGCTTCGGCAGAAAGATGAAGTTTTCGTCCGCCGCGAGGTTTTTACGGAAAGCTTCCTCCGCGTAGCCCGACATGAATACGATGCGAATGTCCGGATTTCGCTGACGCAAATGGCGCAAAAGGGTTGGGCCATCCATCTCGGGCATCACGACGTCGCTCACCACGAGGTCGACCTGACCTTCGTGACGATCCATGATTTCGAGCGCCTCGACGCCGCTCGCCGCTTCGAGAACGGTGTAGCCGCGGGTAGCGAGTGCACGAGACGCGAAGGAACGCACGGCGTCTTCGTCCTCAACCAGCAGGACGGTCGCCTTGCCGGTGAGATCGACGGTCTGTTCGGGCACTTCGCTGCGGGTTTCGAGGGCTTTCAGGTCGAGTTCGGTTTCGACATAGCGCGGCAGGAAGATGCGGAACGACGATCCTTTTCCGATCTCGCTGTCGACGAGGATCGTGCCGCCTGTCTGCTTCACGATGCCGTAAACGGTGGAGAGCCCGAGGCCCGTCCCCTTGCCGACCTCTTTCGTCGAGAAAAACGGATCGAAGATCTTTTCCAGAATCTCGGGCTTGATGCCGGTGCCGGTGTCCCGAACCTCGACCGTGACATACTCGCCTCGCTCGACGCCGCGATCCTTGAGAAGAAGGGACTCGCGTTCGCTCACATTGGCGGTGGAGATGGTGATTTCGCCGCCGTCGGGCATTGCATCCCGCGCGTTCACCGCGAGGTTCATGATGACCTGGAAAAGCTGACCCTCGTCGGCCTTCACGAACCACAGATCGCGGCCGTGCTGCACCCTGGCCTTGACCTTTTCGCCGAGCGTTCGGCCCATCGTCGCCTGGAATTCCTCGATGACGTCCGTCAGCCTGAGAATGGCGGGGCGCAAGGTCTGGCGACGCGAATAGGCCAGGATCTGCTTGACGAGTTCCGCCGCGCGGGTCGCGTTGTTCTTGATGTTCATCAAGTCCTTGAACGCGGGATCGGACGCGCGGAAGCGGCGCAGGAGCAAGTCAGAAAAGCCGATGATGGCTGTAAGCAGGTTGTTGAAGTCGTGCGCGATGCCGCCGGCGAGTTCGCCCACGGCCTGAAGTTTCTGTCCTTGCGCCGCCTTCTCGTCGGTGAGCGCGCTTGCGACGGGTTCAGCCGCCGTTATCACGAGATGGTTTCCGTCAGCCGCCGGAAAGATCACAAGGCGAACGCGGCGGTTGATCGCGTCCTTTGGAGCGGCGTGAAGCTCGACCGGAGCGGGATTCGCATCCGGCGCGGAGAGTAAAGCCGCAATCTTTTCCTTCACCGTCTGGGCGGAGGCTTCGGCAAGCAGCGAGGCCAACGCCTTTCCGTGAATGTCGGGCGCCTGCGAACCGTCCGTGCCTTCGGTGCCGAAGATCCGGCGGAAAACGTCGTTGGCGCCGAGGATGACGCCTTTCGTGTTCAGAATGGCCATCGCTTCGGGTGCGCAGGCGACGATCGTCTCGAACGCCTCGTCCAGTCGCCCGGTTGCGGCATCCGCAGGCGTGACAAGCCACACTCCGCCGCCGTTCAGGGTGTCCGCCAGATGCAACCCGGCCTGCCGGGTAAAGCCGGTGGCGCTCACCACCTGAACCTGAATGTTGCCCCCCGCCTTGGCGATGACATCGCGAAGTCGCGCGCGCGTGAGCGGATTGCCGCGCCGCGTTCTGAAGAGCGACCATGCCTCCCTGCCGACCGGGGAGCCACCGGCAAGCTTCTCGAAGGCCTTGTTCGCGCTCTGAACGCTGAGATCCTTGTTGACCGTAAGGGCGGCCACGGGGAGCATTTCGAGCAAATCGGGGGTGCGGCGCTCGCCCGATGCATCCTTCCTGAATTGCTCGACATGCCATAAGAAAAACTGTGCCCGGTTCCCCTGATCGCCGATGGGGGTTATCCCGAGAATCGCCGTTTCACCTCCCGCCAAATTCGGGAGAACAATGGTTTCCGTGTGCTTCCTGCCTTCGCGACCGGCGGAAAGAAGGCGGAAAACGGCAGCCGCGGTTTCGCGGTCGCGATCGCCGAGCCGCGAGAGGCTCTGATCGACGCCGAGGCCCCCCACGATTGTCATGAAGCTATCGCTGCAACCCTGAATGATCCCTTTCCTGTTGGTCACGGCGATCGCGCCGGGATGCGCCCGGACGATGTCGTGGGCGGTGTCGCCGGTCGTTGCCTCCGAGGGCTTGAACTGGATCTGGCCCGTCGCGAAAAGCACGCCGCCTGCGGCGCCTGCGAACGCGAAAAGCGCGAGCGCCGCCTCACCCTGGCCGACGAGAGACAGCGTCACCGCGGCAGCGGCGCCCGCACCGACAGCTATGCTGCCCCAATGGGGCGTTTTCTGCGCCAACGCCATCGACCGAGTTCCCATTCGTCACCTCATCAACGGCCCCACCATGGAGTGATTCGGCTTGCCTCAAGGCTCACACATGGAACGTCACCGTCGCGCGCGATGCGTTAAGAAAAGCTTACCATGGTCTGCGCACGGCGCATCGCGGCGGCTTCAATCGCACTTGATGACGCCAGAGAGGATTGCACCGAGCATGATCACGCCCATCACGCCGAGGATATTCTCCGCCCAAGAGACAGCGCGCAGCGTCGCAGGTGGAAGCGTCGTCTCGGCGTTCGGTCGGTTATACTGCGCGGCGGCGGCAGATCAGCGTGGAGGCGATGGTCGCAAGCCCTCTGTCCATTCGCTCGGGGTGATTGGATGAGAATCCAACTTCTTCTGCTGGCCCAACTCAGGTTCTGTTAGTCCCTCAATGAACCTGCGGCCTTCTGGCGTCAGATCTAAGGTTGTGTGTTCTAGTGTTAACGTAACGCCATCAACTCGTCTGTTAGCAACGGCAGGCTTAAATGTTACTTCAAAAAATCCATCTTGCTTAAGGAATGAAGTTAGAATTCTCCAGTCTCCCGACAAGCATTTCTTGGATACTTCTACGCCTTCCAGTATTTCCTTTTTTGAATCCTCGATTATGCGTCTCTCAATATCGCTATATCGACCATTAAGCATCATTAGATTAGACTTAATCTTCTTTAGACTCAGGTGGTTCAAATCCCTTGGATTGTTACCTTTTTTCTTCCGGCCGTGACAATTCTTGCAAAGGACGATCATATTTTCAAAGCTATGTCGTCCTACCGTGGACCATTCAATGATGTGATCTATATCGAGCGGCTCTGTAGCGCGGCAGACGGCACAGCGATACCCAGCCTCAATCATCAGACTTCTTTCCAACTCCGCTGGTATTCGGCTACGTGAAGATTTCTTTCTAGGCATTTTAGCTCGCTTCCCGGAACCGCTCCGCCGCCTGCAGATCCACGCTGACGAGCTGGCTCACGCCCTTCTCCTGCATGGTGACGCCGAACAGCCGGTTCATGCGCGCCATGGTCATCGGGTGATGGGTGATGACGAGAAAGCGCGTCTCGGTGGAGCGCGACATCTCCTCCATCATGGTGCAGAAGCGGTCCACGTTGGCGTCGTCGAGCGGCGCGTCCACCTCGTCGAGCACGCAGATCGGCGACGGGTTCGTGAGGAACACCGCGAAGATGAGTGCGAGCGCGGTCAGCGCCTTTTCACCGCCCGAAAGCAGCGTGAGCGTCTGCGGCTTCTTGCCGGGCGGGCGGCAGAAGATTTCGAGGCCGCTTTCCAGCGGGTCGTCGCTTTCGATGAGTTGCAGTTCGGCCTCGCCGCCGCCGAACAGGATCTGGAAGAGTCGCACGAAATGCGCTTGCACCGTGTCGAACGCTTCGAGCAGGCGCTTGCGGCCTTCCTTGTTGAGGCTCGCAATGCCGGTGCGCAGCTTGCCGATGGCCTCCTGAAGGTCGGCGCGCTCCTTCTCCATGCCGTCGAACTCGCCGCCGAGCGCCGCCGCTTCTTCCTCGGCGCGCAGATTGACGCCGCCGAGACGCTCGCGCTCCGCCTTGAGCTTTACGATCTGCTGTTCGATCTCCTGCGGCGGAGGAAGCGCCGCGTCTTCCTCCAGGCCGACCGCTTTCAGGATCTCCGGCGGCTGACACTCGAAGGTGTCGCGGATCGCGTTCGCGTATTCCGCGCGGCGCTCGCGCGCGGCTTCGAGCCGCGCTTCAATGCGGGCGCGGGTTTCGCGCGCGGTTGAAAGCCCGGACTGCGCATCGCGGAGCGCGCGGTCTGCATCGCGCAGGCTGTTCGTGGCGGCGGCAAGTTGGTCGGCGGCGGCCTTGCGTGCGGTTTCGGCCTGCCCGATCTCGGTGAGGATCTTGTTCCGCCGGTCCGCGATCTTCGCCGGAAGCTCCTCCGCCTCAGCCAGTTCCGCCCGGATGCCGTCGAGCCGCTCGGCGAGGCTGTTGATCTGCGCATTCGCGCTCTTGGTGCGCTGGAGCCAGCGAAGCCGCTCCTCGCCGATCTGCTTCAGGCGGAAGACGCGGGCGCGGATGTCGCGGTCGATGCCGTCGAGCGCGGCCTTGGCCTGGGTGTAGACGTCGCGCGCGGCGGCGGCGCGCTCCTTGAGCCGCGCCAGCTCCGCTTCGGCCTGATCGACCGGGCGAGCCTCTTCGAGCGCGGCCTGCGCATCTTCACGGGCGGCTTCGGCCTCCTCGCGCGCATAGGCGGCGCGTTCGCGCGCTTCCTCGATATTGCGAAGCTTGTTCGCCTCCTCCATCGCGGCGCGCTCGGCCTGCGAGAAGGTTGCGCGCTTTTGCGCCAGTTGAGCCTGCGCCGCGCGAACGGCTTCGCGAAGCCGCTTCTCCGACGCCTGCGCCTCGGTCGCGGCATTCTGCGCCGCAAGGCGCTCGGCTTCGGCGCGGTCTGCGGCTTCGCGCACCTCGTCGAGCTGCTCTTCCAATCCGGTGAGGCGGTTGCGCTCGGCGAGGCGGCGCGCGGCAGCGGACGGTGCGTTTGCGGCGGAGACGAACCCGTCCCAGCGCCAGAGGTCGCCCTCGCGCGTCACGAGGCGCTGGCCGACGGCCAAACTCGCCTTCAGCCGCTCGCCTTCGTCGCGGCTCGCCACGACGCCGATCTGCGCGAGACGGCGCGAAAGCTCAAGCGGACCGCGCACGAAATTCGACAGCCGTTCCGCGCCATAAGGCAGCGCGGGATCGCCGCCCGCATCGCTGACGAGCGTCCAGCGTGTCGGGGCGTTCTGATCGGCCGTTACGTCGAGATCGTCGCCGAGCGCAGCGCCCAGTGCGGCCTCATAGCCGGGCGAAACGGAGATCTGGTCGACGATGGGCTTGAACCGGCCCGCGTCGGACGGCTTCAGCAACTTGATGAGCGTGGCCACCTCGGTTTCGAGGCTCTTCGCGCGGAGCCGCGCGGCCCCGGCTGCATCGCGCGTGTCCTTCTCGCGCTGGCGAGCCGCCGCGACGGCTTCCTCCGCCGCGATGATATCGCCTTCGATGGTCTCGATCTGCGCTTCGAGCATGGCGACGTCTTCGCGCAAATCTTCCACGGGCGAAGCGGCCTCGGCCCTTGCGCGAAGGTCTGCCAATTGCCGTGAAAGCTCGGCTTCCTGCTGCGCGAAGCGGCCAGCGCGGCTGCCGTGTTCGCCGATCTGCGCCTCAAGCTGGCGGCGCTCGGCGCGAAGCTCGGCTACCTTCGCCGTGAGCGCGTTGAGCGTTTCTTCCGCCTCGCCAAGCCCCTCCATCGCGTTTTCTGCGCGCGCCTCGGCTTCCGCCCGCGCCTCGGTGCCATCGCCAAGCGCGCGCAGGGCTTCTTCGTCGCGGTCGAACTTTTCGAGCAGCTCCCGCGCCTCCGCGATGGCGGCATCCTCGCGCTCGGCGTCCGCCTGCACCTGCACGAGACGCGCGCGAAGCTCGGCCTCGCGCTCCTTCGCGCGGGCTTCCTCGCGGTCGAGCGTGTTGCGCTCAACCTCGATGCGATGGAGTACGGCGGCGCGCGTCGCTTCCTCGTCGCGCAACGGCTGGAGCGCATCCGCCGCCTCGGCCTGAAGCCGCAGGGCAGCCGCTTCGGCCTGGGTGAACTGCCCGACAGCGCGCAAGGCTTCGAGAAGCTGCGCTTCCTCGCTCTGCACGGCTGCGTTCGCCGCCGAATAATGCAGATGCTGCTGCATCGCTTCGAGCTTGCGAAGCTCGGTCGTCAATTCGCGATATTTCTGCGCCTGCCGGGCTTGCCGTCTGAGGCTTGCAAGCTGATTGCCGAGCTGGCCCAGCACGTCCTTCAGGCGTTCGAGGTTTGCCTCGGCGGCCTTCAGCCGAAGTTCGGCTTCATGGCGGCGCGTATAGAGGCCCGCGATGCCCGCCGCGTCTTCGAGGATGCGGCGGCGATCCTGCGGCTTCGCGTTGATGAGCTGGCCGATGGTGCCCTGCTGGACCATCGCCTGGCTGCGCGCGCCGGTCGCCGCGTCGGCGAACAGGATCTGCACGTCCTTCGCGCGGACTTCCTTGCCGTTGACCTTGTAAACGGACCCGGCCTCGCGCTGGATGCGGCGCGAGATTTCGAGCACATCGGCGTCATTGAAGGCGGCGGGCGCGGTGCGCTTCGTGTTGTCGATGGCAACCATCACCTCGGCCATGTTTCGGGCCGGGCGCTTGTCGGTGCCGGAGAAGATGACGTCGTCCATCGCCGACGCGCGCATGGTCTTGTAGGACGTTTCGCCCATCACCCAGCGCAGCGCTTCGAGCAGGTTCGACTTGCCGCAACCGTTCGGCCCGACGACACCCGTCAGGCCGGGCCCGATGAGAAGTTCGGTCGGCTCCACGAAGGATTTAAAGCCAAGAAGCCTAAGCCGTGTGATCTGCACAAGTCTTGCCCTTCCGTTTCACCGCCCGGTCACGCCCGCCAAGCCGTGGACGCGAGCGGATCGCGTCAGGCCGGATTGCCGGAACCGTGCTGCTGGGGCTGCGGCTGCTGCGCCGTTGGCGCGGCGGGATTCGCCAGCGCAGCCTCGATAACCGGCTGCAACTCTTCGAACGACACGGCACCGGCCATTTTCTTGCCGTTCACGAAGAATGTCGGCGTGCCCGAAACGCCGAAGCCCCGGCCCCGCTGCTTCACCAGGACCAACGCATCATTAATGCTTTGATTCGTGAGGCACTCGTCAAACTTGTCCCGCTTTATTCCTGTGAACTTCACAGCATTATAAATGTCGTCGGGCTTAACCTCCTGCGCAACCCATGTCTGTTGCGTCGACAGAAGCTTCTCCACGACCTTGGAATAGTCCTTCTGCGGGAGGCAGCGGCTCAGAACGGCGGTGGCGGCGGCCGCCTTGCCGATCGGATAGTCGCGCAGGACGAGCTTCACCTTGCCCTTGTCGATATAGGCCTTTTTCAGCTTCGGCAGCGTCTCAGCGTGAAACTTCGCGCTGTTCGCGCAGGTGAACGACAGATATTCGACGATGGTCACCGGGGCGGTCGCCTTGCCGATGACCTGATCGCCGAGCGGGCCCGGCTCCGCGAGATCCGCCGCCGAGATCAGCTTCTCGGACTTCGGCTTGTCCGCGTCAGCCTGGGCACTTTCGTCCGAACCAAGCGACAGCGACGGAAGCGAGGGCATGGATGGCATGGCGGGCAATGAAACGCCACCGGTGCAGCCGGCCAGAAGTGCCGCGAAAGACGCCGCGCCGACAAGACGCGCTACGTTTGAAAAGGTCATCGGTCCCACCCGTTGCTTGCCCCTCGAAGTCGAGATGACGCCTCCCTCAAGGCTCGCCTCGACCTTCACATACTGGGCTCTATGAATGAAAAACGCCGCTTTCGCGGCGCCTCATGTTGCTTATTGCGTGCCGAGATACGGTTTCACCGCTTCAGCGAAAGCCTCGATCGTGGGTGCGCCGTCGAACTTCTTGCCATTGATGAAGAACGTCGGCGTTCCGTGCACGCCCTGCTTCTCTCCGAGTTCACGGACGGCCAGCACCTTCTTCTGAAGGTCTTCGTTTGCAAGGCACTTGTTGAACTCGGCATCGTTCAGCCCCGCCTGCTTCGCATAGAGCTTCAGCGGCGTCAGTGCATCTTGCTTGAAGGCCCAGTCTTCCTGCTTCTGGAAGAGGAGATCGTTGAAGGCGAAGAAGCGGCTCGAATCGAGGCAGCGCGCGAGCACGGAGCCCGCGAAGGCCGCGTCGTTCAGCGGAAACTCGCGCTGCACGTAACGAACCTTGCCGGTTTCGATGAACTGCTTCTTGAGTTCCGGCAGCACATTGCGATGGAAGGTCGCGCAATGCGGACATGAAAGCGAGGAATACTCGATGATCGTCACGGGCGCATCGGCCTTGCCAAGCGCCTGATCGGGCAGGGCGGGTTGTGCCGCTTCCTGCGCCGCGGCCGGGGAAACGAAGTGACCGTCGGCTATTGTGGACAAGCCCAGAACAAGAGCCATGGCCGCCACCGGGGCGTAGACTGCAAACTTCAGTTTCGAGGACACGAGCGCTCTCCCAGAATTAAATCCGCGTTTGCGATGTTTTGGAGCGCGCGACAACAAAATTCAAGCATGACCGTGCAAGAGCCTGGGGAGACGCGGTCAGAGGCCGCGCGCCTTTCGACCTTCGGCCATCCGGGCAAGCGCGGCGGCGAGGCGATCTTGCGGCTGCGGAATTGCGGCTTGCGGCTCCGGCGTCGCGGATGGGGTGCCGCCTGTCGAGGCGGCGGCGCCTGGCGACGCGGTTTCTCCCTGCAAGGACGAAGCGGGCCGGATCGGTGCGCGGCGAGCCGGCCTTGCGGGCTTCGCCGCGATTGGCCCCTGCACGATCCGGAGCGCACTCACCGCGCGGAAGCCGAGCGTGCGATTGATCCGTTCCACGAGCTGCGGCGCGATATATTGCACGTCGAGCGCCTTCGCCGGGTCCACCTTGAGGAGCAGCACCGATGGCGGTGTGCGCCCTTCGAAGCCGGGTTCCGGCGCGCCTTTCGTCAGGCGCTCGGGCTTCGTATGCGCCGCAAGGCTTTCGCCCGCGATCGCCGGCCACTCGGCCAGAAGCTCCGCCATGACCGTGCCGCCCCGCGCGAGCGTCTTGCCCGCGACCGGCGCAATGAATCGCCCGACGGAAACCGGGCCTTTGTAAGGAACCGCCGGCGCGCTCGCGCCGCTGCTCTTGCCGTGTTCGTTGAAGACCGCCATAGCTTGGGCGATGGCTGATTCGAGGCATGACATGAAGGCGCGAAACGCCAGGTGCCCCCGTTTGGTGTGCGCATGATGCAGAAGAAGCACAGCGCGCGGGCCGCCTTCGCCGCCGGGAGCTTCCAGCGCGCACTGCTTCGCTGGTATGACGCCGCGCGGCGTGATCTCCCGTGGCGTGCGAAACCCGGCGAGCGCGTCGACCCTTACCGCGTTTGGCTTTCGGAGATCATGCTTCAGCAGACGACCGTGAAGGCGGTCATTCCCTATTTCGAGGCGTTCACGCGGCGTTGGCCGACCGTCGAAGCGCTGGCCGCCGCCTCGCGCGACGACGTGCTCGCCGCGTGGGCGGGGCTCGGCTACTACTCGCGGGCGCGGAACCTGCACGCGTGCGCGCAAGCGCTCGCCGAGCGCGGCTTCCCTGCCGACGAGGAGGGTCTGCGCGCGCTGCCGGGCGTCGGCGCCTACACCTCGGCGGCCATTGCGGCCATCGCCTTCAATCTGCCCGCCGCCGTTGTCGACGGGAACGTGGAGCGTGTGCTTGCGCGCGTATTCGCGATCGAGACGCCGCTTCCCGCCGCCAAGGCGGAGCTGCGAAAGCTCGCGGCCGAATTGACGCCCGAATCGCGCCCCGGCGATTACGCGCAGGCGATGATGGACCTCGGCGCGGGCCTTTGCAGTCCGCGCACCCCTTCGTGTCTCATGTGTCCGGTTCGCGCGTTCTGCGCCGCCGCCGGGACGGGGGATGCGGAGCGTTTTCCATTGCGGGCGGCCAAGGCAGCGAGACCGACCCGACGAGGCGAAGCCTTCGTCATCGTTCGCGGCGGCTGCATCCTGCTTCGTCGGCGCGCGGACAAGGGCCTGCTCGGCGGCATGATGGAAGTGCCGATGTCGGAATGGGTGGTCGATGACGTGGTTGCGAGCACGGAAGCTGTGCGGCCGAAGCGGGGCCGAGCGAAGGCCGATGCGGCGGGCAAAGCGTTCGACTTGCGCACCGATGCTGCGGTTTCGGGCATCGGATCGCAGGCAAACAAGGTGGCGTGGCGGCAGGCGCGCACCGTCCAGCACACCTTCACGCATTTTCATCTGGAACTTCGCGTATTCGCGGCGGACGCGAACGCAGACCCCTCGGCTGCGGCGGTATTTTCCGGCGAATGGGCCGCGCTCGACGATCTCGCCGCCTTCGCCCTTCCCTCCGTCATGAGGAAGGCCGTCGCGTCCGGTCTCGAAGCGCTGGGCCTCCCCATGCAGCCGACGCGCTAAAACAAACGAACGTCGGCGGCTGGCAGCGCTTCCAGCAGGGCGTCGAGCGTTTTCAACGTCGACAGGTCCGCGCGCCCGTCCACCAGCGCGGGCCGGAAATGGCGCTGGAACGCCCTTACCACAATCCTCGTGGCGTCATCGTATTCGCCGGTGACGTCGATGCCGTAGCCGTAGGCCGCCAGCTTCTTTTGCACCTTGCGCACGGCGCCGCCGCACGATCCCGTGTCGAGCGTGTCTCCTTCCACGATCGGCGCGGGTTCGACCCAATGGCCGATGCCGCCGAGCGCCAGCCATGCCCAGTTGAATTTCTCGCCGGGGTCTTCCTTGCGGGCGGGCGCGATGTCCGAATGGGCGAGAACATGGCGTGGCGCGATGCGGTTGCGCGCAATGATGTCGTGGCAGAGCTTTTCGACGGCGAACATCTGCGCGAGCGGAAAGTCGGGATAGCCGAGGCCGTGGCCGGGATTGTGAATCTCGATGCCGATGGAGCGGGAATTCACATCGTCGCGGCCTTCCCACATCGAAAGCCCCGCATGCCAGGCGCGCAGGCTTTCGGGCACGAGTTGCGTGATCGCGCCCGCCTCGTCCACGACATAATGGCAGGAAACCCCCGACTCCCGAAGCGCGAGCCAGCGGATGGCCGCTTCGGCGCTTTCCATGCCCGTGTAGTGCAGGATGAGGATGTTCGGGCTCGTGCACCCGCGCCGTTCCTCGCGGTTTTCGGCGGCGACGATGCGCGAAACAAGCCCGGAGTCGGGTTCAAATGGGGTCTCAATTTCGGATGTCATGCTGGCTGTACGCTACGCTTTCTGAGGCTGAGCCGTTCGCCTGTCCGGCTTCCGTTGCTAAACGGCGAGACGGGATTGCCGGATCTCGTCATAGGCCGCGTTGATGGCGGCGAGTTTCTTCGTGGCGATCTCGACGAATTCGGCGGGCACGCCGCGCGCGATGAGCTTGTCCGGATGGTTTTCCGCGACGAGCTTGCGATACTTCGCCTTGAGGTCCGCGTCCGAAATGTTCGGCGACACGGAAAGCACGGTGTAGGGGTCGTACAACTCGCAGCGATAATGCCGCCCGCGGATGCCCATGTAGTCCATGTGGGTAAAGCCGAATTCCTTCGCCACATCGGCAAGGAACTGATCCTCGGCCGGAAGAAGCTGGCCATCGGAAATAGCGATATGGAACAGGCCGTCAAGAACGTCTTCAAGCAGTTGGCGGTCGTTGCGCAGAAGGCGGCCAAGCTGTCGCGCATACATCTCGAAGCCAGCGACGTCCTGCTTCGCGAGATTGAAGACGCGCGCGACGTTGTGCTCCTCCCCCGGCGGGATCTTGAACACTTCCTTGAACGCCTTGATCTCGCTTATCGTGACGACGCCATCGGCCTTTGCCATCTTCGCCCCGAGCGCGATCACACCCATGGTGAAGGCGACCTGCTTGTCGTGGGCCGAATCCGACAGGGTGCGATCCACCGCGTGGCCAGCCACGCCGCCGAACAGCGCCCCGAGCGGCCCGCCGAAAGCGAGGCCCGCCGCCGCTCCGGCAAGTTTTCCCCAAATTGACATCGTTTCGGATCCAGCCGCCAAAGCGAAGTTGCAGCAGGTATCCTAGCCGAAAGCCGGTTGAAAAAGAAAGGGGATAGCGCCGCAGGAGCCTTTACAGTTTATCGGCCTTCCGAAGGAGACCAAATCTTCGGTCTCTTTTTGTCCGCATGCCAGTCTGGATGCGCCTGACGAATTTACATTGCGCGGGCTATGCCATGTGCCGCAAATTTCATCATCAAAAACGGCCGCCGCAAAGTGCCACGGTTACGTCCCTCAAAGCTGGTGTATGGTTGCCTAAAAATGCAGCAGTGGAAGGTCGCATGAGCAACAACCAACTCAAATACGTTCTTGACGAAACGCAAATCCCGAAATTCTGGTACAATCTCACGGCGGATCTGCCGGTGCCGCTGCCAACGGTGCTGCACCCTGGCACGCAACAGCCCGCCGGTCCCGCCGATCTTGAACCGCTGTTCCCGATGGCGCTCATCGAGCAGGAAGTGACGAGCGAGCGCGAGATCGAAATCCCCGAGCCGATCCGCGACGTTTATCGCATGTGGCGGCCGTCGCCGCTCTACCGCGCACGCCGCCTCGAACAGGCGCTCGGCACTCCCGCCAAAATCTACTACAAGAACGAAGGCGTCTCGCCCGCCGGATCGCACAAGCCGAATACCGCCGTGCCTCAAGCCTGGTACAACAAGGAAGCGGGCATCCGGCGCCTGTCCACCGAAACGGGCGCGGGACAATGGGGCGCATCGCTCGCTTTCGCGGGCGCGCTGTTCGGCATCGACGTGACCGTGTTCCAGGTCCGCGTGTCCTACGATCAGAAGCCCTATCGCCGCGCGCTGATGGAAACCTATGGTGCACGCTGCATCGCCTCGCCGTCGGATCAGACGGAGTCCGGTCGCACCATCCTCGCGCAAAACCCGAACAGCCCGGGCTCCCTCGGCATGGCCATTTCCGAAGCGGTGGAGATCGCCGTCAAAGACCCTGCGGTGAAATATGCGCTCGGTTCGGTGCTGAACCACGTGATGCTCCACCAGACCGTCATCGGCCTGGAGGCCATCCAGCAATTCGAGCTGGCGGGCGACGATCCGGACATCGTGATCGGCTGCACGGGCGGCGGCTCGAACTTTGCCGGCGTTGCGTTCCCGTTCCTCGGGCTCTACCTGCGCGGCGGCCGGAAGCGTCGCATCATCGCCGTGGAGCCCGCCTCCTGCCCGACCCTGACGCGCGGCAAGTACGCTTACGACTTCGGCGACACCGCGCACCTGACTCCGCTCGTCAAGATGCACACGCTCGGCTCGACGTTCATGCCGCCCGCGACGCATTCCGGCGGCCTTCGCTACCACGGCATGGCGCCGATGGTTTCGCATGTCCATGAACTGGGCCTGATCGAGGCGCGCGCCTATCACCAGAGGGCGTGTTTCGATGCGGGCGTTCAGTTCGCGCGGGCAGAAGGCATCGTGCCGGCGCCCGAGTCGACCCACGCCGTGCGGTGCGCGATCGACGAAGCGCTGCGCTGCAAGGCGGAAGGCAAGGCCGAAACCATCCTGTTCAACCTCTCGGGCCACGGCCATTTCGATATGGGCGCGTACATCAGCTATTTCGAAGGCCGGATGATCGATCAGGACTACGATGAAGGCGCGCTTGCGACGGCCCTTTCCGAACTGCCCGCCGTGGCCGCGTAACCGGAGACAGCCCTGCGGCATCAATCGATGACGCAGGGCGAACCCACGCTAATCGCTGGCGGCGGGTGCTTGCCGCTGGCGCTTGACTTCGCTCCGCTTCGACTTTCCGGCGAGCCGCCGCTGTTTCGAGCCAAGCGTCGGACGCGTGGGCCTGCGGACGGGGCGCTCGATGGCGGCCTGCCGGATCATGCGAACGAGCCTGTCGATGACGTCCTTTCGATTGGCCTCCTGGGTGCGGTAACTGCCGCCCGTGAGCACGATCTCGCCCTCCTTCGTCAGCCGCGAACCGGCGATGCGCTCAAGTCGCCATCGCACCGCATCAGGCAGGCTTGGCGAGCGGCGTGCGTCGAAGCGCAGTTGCGCCGCAGTCGAAACCTTGTTGACGTTCTGACCGCCGGGGCCGCTCGCGCGGATGAACGTGACGGCGATCTCGCCCTCGTCGAGGTCGATCCTGTCCGTAACCGCAATCATCCCGATCCTGCCCGCCTGGTTGTGGTGCTTTGTCGCCCAAAAAGGCACCCTCGCTTGTAGCTTATCGCCGACATCTTCGATACGGATTAAGGAACGCGGGTTAGCACGCGGTTCGATGGCGGGATTGCTGTTCGCCATTACGAGAGCGTGCGCAAACGGAAGTGACATGGCCGACATGACAGAGGAAAAGACGTATCGTGGGCCTTGCCCCTGCGGCAGCCACCTTACCTATGAGCGGTGCTGCCAAAGATTGCATGATGGCGAGCCTGCGGCGGACGCCGAGGCGCTGATGAGATCCCGCTATACGGGGTTCGGGCTGAAGCTTCAGGACTATCTGCTCGCAACCTGGCACGAGAGCACGCGTCCGACCGATCTCGATGTCGAGAAATCGGCGCGCCGTTGGCTTGGACTGAAAGTTCTGCGTCATGAGGTAACCGGCCCCGACACCGCCGATGTCGAATTCGTCGCGCGTTACAAGGCGAATGGCCGCGTGTGGGAAATCCGCGAAACGAGCCACTTCGTCCGCGAAGATGGCCGCTGGTACTATGTCGATGGCGACTTCGAAAAGCAGCCGTGATCGTTCCAGAGCGGGCTGGCTTCGCAATCAGATCGGCAACGGGCTCTTCCTGAAATGAAGGCGGGTTCACCGATCGGGTTGGATCATGGATCGGACCCGGCTCTGGCCTTCTCTGGCGGCTGCTCGGAACCCCGCCTTACGCCGCGAGCTTCGACTGGACAGCGGCGACCAGTGCGCGCGGGTTGAACGGCTTTGCCAGCACCACTTCGCTTGCCGCGCCAAGCTGCTCGGTGACAGCTTCCGGATGAGCGGTGAGGTAAATGACGTCCGCGTGAATCTGTTCGCGGATCGCATTCACCACATCGATACCGGTTTCGTCCCTGAGCCGATAATCGGCGACAATCAGCTTCGGCCGAGACTGGCCCGCTATGCGCAAGGCTTCGGCTCGATTTTTTGCGATGCCGGCGACGGAAAGGCCGAGCGTCTTGATGATTTTCTGGAGATCGAGCGCGATCATCGCTTCGTCTTCGATTATCAGCACGGCGGGTTTGGCGCGCAATTCCCGAATCGATGAAATATATGCACGCCGAACCGCGGGCTCGGTCATCCCCATCACTTCCGCCACGTCGACAAACGGCAGGCCCATGACAGCGCGCAGGGCCACGATCTGGCGGTGCTCGCCGGAAAGCCGCAGAAGTTCAGCGCCGATACCGCGCTCTCCGCTGAAGCGAACGTCGGCAAGAGGCGCATTCGACGCGGAATACTCGTTCACGAGGCGGTAAAGCTCAAGTCTCGACGACCCGCCCTTCAGGGCCCGCGCCTTAAAAGCCTCGATAATGGCAATACCGCTCAATTGCCGGTTTCCGAGAATGCACGAAGCATATCGAAATATATTCTTTATAAGTTCGCTGGAGGCAGCATCGCTCATTATCGAACGGAACCCTCAGTAAAAAGCCCGAAGCATTGGCTCGGCAAGGATATCCGACCATACTGGAGATGAAAGTTCGGGAAAAGCTGAAAGTTAGTCTGAGGTTGGTGCCCGCGCCCCGGTCTCCCAAAAAAACGCCGGTTATCGGGGGCAAGGGAATTCCCCGAACAACCGGCGACTGAGTTTCCCGTTCCAACTGGGTCACGTCACGCCAATCCGACCATCACGGCTTGCGCAGCGCAAGCAGATTTGAAGCAATTGCCGTGCCAAGAGTGCTGGTGTGCAATATTATAATGGCCGACATCTGCGACAGAAGCGCGCGTTCTGGCGAAACCGCCTGACGGTTGCCCGGAATTTGTCAAATCGGCCGTCGCCTGGCTGAGGATCGGTTATCGAAGCGCTCCGAGGTTGCGCGTCGGGCGATTGCGGTGCGGGTGGAAGTGCGCAAAAAGCGCGCAGGGCGCTGAACAACGGAGCAATTATACGCTCAAGGCGCCGCTTAGGGGCGTCGCGCAACAGATTAACGCCGATCGTTAAACCTGGCGGCTGACAACTGTGCAAGTCGCTCGCAGATCGCTCTCGACATCAGGGCGCTTTAACTCGGCGTGAGGTCTTGTCAGCGATGCGGTCTTGCGCAGAGGGATATGTTTTTTCGATTTGTTTTCAGAGCCTTGTGCGGTTCTCCGTCGGGTTTCGCTTGTCTGTTAGGGCGCATTAATTTCTACAGTATTCGGAAGAAAAATCAGGCCTGAAAGGTTATTGAATTATTCTCATGAACATATTGCCTTGCAAATTCAATGTTATGAAGTTAGGCTTCCTGAAATTAACGCAGATAAAATCTTTAAATAAAATTGTACTAAAACGCTGTATCAATCTGTATTTGCGTGGTCATACTTAGATCACATTCCGATTCTGGAAATGAAGCTTGAGCCTGTTCTTCCCATGACTTGGGACAGCTTCAAACCGCCATTCGGCGCGAGCGCTGGTCTGGCGTAGTTTACAAGGAGTGAAGATGCAGTATCGTTTAGCCTGCGTGCTGGTAAGCGCGTTCGTCCTGTGCCTGGCGTCCTTTCAGGGAGCCTCCGCCACAAGCCGCGATGCGCGCGGCGCGGTTGAGAAGGAAAATGCGCTCGCTGCAGAGTTCGAAGGCAAAGGCATGAAGCTCGGTTCTCCCGTCTTCATCCGGATCTACAAGCAAACCTCGACATTGGAACTCTGGGTCGAAAAAGGTCCGCGTTTCGAACTCTTCAAGACCTACGGCATTTGCAAGTTTGCGGGCGGCCTCGGCCCGAAGATGTACGAGGGGGATCGCCAGTCCCCGGAAGGCCTGTATCGCGTGGAATGGGATGACCTTATCGGCCCCAACCCCCGCTGGCATCGCGCCATGAACATCAACTATCCGAATGCGTTCGACAAAATGAACGGCCGCAGCGGATCGAGCATCCTCATTCACGGCAAATGCTCCTCGATCGGCTGCTTCGCCATTCAGGATGCGAATGTGGAGGAAGTCTACGACGCGGTTCGCGCGGCTCTGCGCGGCGGCCAGTCGCATGTGCCGGTGCTCGCCCTGCCCTTCCGCTTTGCCAAGTATGCGCCTGAGCTGGAAGATACACGCAAGCTGAACGAATTCTGGTCCGATTTGCGCCGCGCAGACCTTCTGTTCGACCGCGACCGCCTGCCGCCCATGGCCTATATCTGCGACAACCGCTATTATTTCGCCGACCGCCGCGGTGACAAGGCCCGCCATGCTGTCCAGCTTCCGGGCTGCAAGCCTCTCGAAAAGCAGCGTCAGGCTCCGCGTCAGGACGAGGCCAGCAACGCCTCCGACAACATCAAGCCTGTTGCAATCGATCAGAAGCCTCAGCCGCAGCCCGAAGCTCCGGCGACCATGCCGACGCTTCACAAGGTCTTCAATGAAGGCGGCTCGCGGAGCGGGCATGACCTGAAGGCGGCGATCAGCAGCAAGATTTGCCCGCTGAAGTTCCCGCATTGCAGGCAGCGCGCCAGCGCGCATGTCAGGTACGCCAAGCTGACGATCAAGGCCAGCGCCGCTGAAAAGATGGAACGTTGATCGCGGCGTTTCTTGCCCGATGTCAGAAGAAAAAGAGCGCCCGCGGTCCTGCCGTGGGCGCTTTTTCTTTCGCGGGTGCGGTGTCCGCTTCGTGACCCGGACTTCCACGGCGCGTGGTGCGTCGCACAGCACCGCCGCACAGCCCCGCCGCCCCAAACCTGCGTGAGATAAGATTATTGGTCGAACAGAAGCAAGTTGACGGCCCGGGCACTGCTGAGCCGATTTTCATCGCTCCCGGACTGTGCAGGCAAAACCCGAAAAACCAGCCTGCTAGATCCGCTTTTGGACAACGGGAGCCTCGGGCTCCATGCCTTTGTCCTCGATTGCGACGCGATAGATCCAGCGGCCCCACGCGAAGCTCACGACATTGCCGGTTCCGGCCTCCGTTATGGACATGAGCCTGGCGTTATCGGGTATGACCTGATCGGTGATTGGCTCACGGCTGACGATCACCAGCGCCAGACGGCGATGATCGTTCGTCACGAATTCGGTGTAAAGTCCCGGGCGCAGGTGGGCGGACGGCGCATCGGCGAACGCCTTCCTGGCGTCGCTTGACGACAGCACCGGGGTGACCGGCATCTCGTCAGACTTCCTTTCAGCGCTGACCCCCTTGAAACGAGTCACTGCCGGCTGTGAGCGCCGCCAGGACTGTGCGCCAGCCTGCGCGGGCAGCGTCGTCTGGCCTTCCGCCATCTGGGTGGCGTAAAAACCGGCGCCGGACATCTGCGCCGGACGCGTCATCTCGAAGAACGTGACGAGGCCGCAAAGCGGCAGCGCCATCAGCGTTCCGTACACGGAAGCGCGAGCCACCACTTTCAGAGCCGAGAAGCTTGTTTTCGAGATGCTGTGCGCGTTGCTCATGGCCTTCACAATAATAGAGAGCACTTGTCCCGTCTACACCAGGCAGGGTCGTTTGGGATCAAGGCAAATTGATGATACCGTTCGCTGCAAGGGCGGCCGAACCAACAAATTTATGTGACAGGGAGCTTTACAAAAGAGTAACAGAAGCGCCTGACGTACGCACAACTTTAATCGTCAGGCGTTCTGTTCCAACCAGCGTGGCATTTGAAACCACGTGGTGGAACCCGTGCAGCATACTCGCTGCTTGTCTTTATAAAAGGTCATTCCCGTCGCCTTGTCATTATAAAAGCGGGACGGTTACGAAATCCCCTGTGTGAAACCTGTGGGAGAAATTTGACAAGCGCAAAAGGCGCGATTCGAGGGGGGCGACTCAGCCTTCGCGCGAGCCCTCGAACAGCGGCAATTGCTGGTCGCGGATGGCTTGAGGCGCGGCGATGCCGAGATGCCGGAATGCCTTCAATGTCAAAACGCGCCCGCGAGGCGTACGCCCGATAAAGCCTTGTTGCAGGAGGTAGGGCTCGATCACTTCCTCGATGGCGTCCTTCCCCTCGGAGAGAGCCGCGGCGATCGTCTCGATGCCGACCGGACCGCCGCTGTAATTCACGCCGATACATCTGAGGTAGCGGTGATCCATAGCGTCGAGGCCGAGGCTGTCCACTTCGAGCTTGCCAAGCGCGGCGTCGGCGACGGCTCGATCCACCTCTGTCACTCCGCCGACTGCGGCAAAGTCGCGGACCCGGCGCAGCAGGCGGCCAGCGACGCGCGGCGTTCCCCGGCTGCGTCGAGCCACCTCGCGCGCGCCGTCCGCCGTCATCGTCATGTCCAGCACCCGCGCGCCGCGCCGCACGATCTCTTCAAGCTCGTCGTCAGTGTAGAAGTTGAGCCGGATCGGGATGCCGAAGCGATCGCGCAGCGGCGTGGTGAGAAGGCCCGTGCGCGTTGTCGCGCCGACGAGCGTGAACTTCGCAAGGTCGATGCGCACGGAGCGCGCCGCCGGCCCTTCGCCGATGATGAGGTCGAGTTGGAAATCCTCCATGGCGGGATAAAGGATTTCCTCCACCGCCGGGTTGAGCCGGTGGATCTCGTCGATGAACAGCACGTCGCGTTCTTCGAGGTTCGTCAGCAGCGCCGCGAGGTCGCCCGCCTTCGCGATGACCGGCCCGGACGTCATCTTGAAATTCACGCCGAGTTCGCGCGCCACGATCTGGGCGAGCGTCGTCTTGCCGAGGCCGGGCGGCCCGGCGAACAGCACATGGTCCAGCGCTTCTCCGCGCGCACGTGCGGCGTCGATGAAGACCTTCATGTTCGCGCGCGCCTGCGCCTGCCCGATGAACTCGGCCAGACGTTGCGGGCGGAGCGAAAGCTCACCCGCGTCTTCGTCCTGTCTTTCGCGGTCGAGAAGCCGTGCGGTCATGGCCAGACGCTAGCGGATTCTGGCAGGCTCGCGCAAAACAAAACCGTGGCGTTCATTCCGCCTCCTCGTCTTCGTAACCGAGGAGCGACAGAGCGCGCGCCTGAAGTCCGAGCTTGCGGCAGTAATGGACGAGAGCTTCCTCGCGGCCATGCGTCACCCAGATTTCCTCCGCGCCGGTCTCCTGAATGGTGTCGATCAGTTCGGGCCAGTCGCAATGGTCGGAGATGACGAGCGGCAGTTCCACGCGCTGCTGTTTGGCGCGGGCACGGATCTGCATCCAGCCCGAGGCGGCGGCGGGGATGACATCGGGAAGCGAACGCGACCAGCGGTCAGCGAGCGCGGATGGAGGGCAGAGCACGATCTCGCCCGCGAGGCTCTTGCGGTTGGCGGGCGTCACGGGTTGATAAGGGCCGAGCGCAACGCCGCGCGTCTCGTAAAGTTCGGTCAGCTTCATCAGCGCGCCGTGAAGATAGATCGTGCGGTCGTAGCCCGCGCGGCGCAGCTCCGCGATGAGCCGCTGCGTCTTGCCGAGCGCGTAGCACCCGACGGCGTGGCAGCTTTGCGGGAAAATGGCGCGCGAGTTGAGGAGCTTTTCGACCTCGTGCTGCGGGTCCGGGTGGCAGAAGACGGGCAGGCCGAAGGTTGCCTCCGTCACGAACACATCGCACGGCACCACCTCGAATGACCGTGCGGTCGGATCGGCCGTGCGCTTGTAGTCGCCGGAAACGACGAGCCGCGCGCCGCCGTGTTCGATCAGCACCTGCGCCGCGCCGAGGATATGCCCCGCCGGATAGAGCGTAATGCTGGCCTCGCCCCACTGCATCGGCTGGCCATAGGGGAGATCGATGCGTCGGCAGGCGAAGCCTTCGCCATAGCGGCACGCCATGATGGCAAGCGTGTCGGGCGTCGCGGCCACCTTCGCATGACCGCTGCGCGCGTGATCCGAATGTCCATGCGTGACAATAGCAGTGCCGACCGGCCGGACAGGATCGATGAAGAAGCCGCCGGGCTTGCAATAAAGCCCCTCGGGCCGCACCTCCATCCACTCGCGCGGGTGGGTCATCGCGAAGGCAAAGCGAGGCGAGCCAAATTATGGCTGCGCAGCTCTTTGATCTTGTACTCATTGTCGATTAGCAAAGCCAGAATATCGTCTGTGCGGCAGTTCGGAAGCCTCACGTACACGACATTGCATTCCAATGAGTCACTACCCGATAGATTTTCCAGATAATCCTTATCCTTGGTAACGACTATCAAGCCATGTTTCCGCGCATAGGCGGCAACCGTTCGGTCAGGAGCTCCAGCGCCCACTGCGTTTTTGACATGAATGGTGCCAGGGAAAATTTCAGTTAGGACGTCGACGATTCTAAATGAGATATTCTCATCTATAAGCAACATTATAGCTTGGCTATTAGCTTGGACAGTTCGTCAAGGCGCTTCGTACGAACAAGGGCCTTTCCAGGCTCTTCCAAAATCGGCTCATCTTCAAGGAAATCGGATATTTTTCTTAAGCTATTCAACATCTGTTTTAAATACGCTTCAGTGGTGCTGTTAACGGGCGCATATTGGAAACTGAACAATCTCGCAGATTGAATGACTAAATCGGCACAAAAAAGCTGCGCCGCTCGAATATCTTCAACGGTGAGGTCCGGGAAGTCAGAAAGAATTTCAGCTTCCGACATTCCCGATCCCAAATACTCCAAAATATCGGACACGGCAATGCGCGTGCCTTTTATGCACGGCTGACCACTCCTGATCTCTTTGTCAAACTGAATTCTGTCCATGAAAGCCATAAGAATAATGTCGCTCGCTTGCATGTCGCCGTCAAGACTTGCCTTGACCGATGCCATGGTCGGCGAGGATCGAGAGCGCTTCCGCCACCGACAATTCGCGCCAGTCATCAGCCGCGGGCGCCCCTTCGCGGCGGATCAGTGACGCCGCTTGGCGGAGGCCCGCGCGCATCTGGTCTTCGCCCACGCCAGCCGCTGCGGCCGCGCCTTGCAAGCTTTCGGCGGCGGCAAGCTTTTCCAGAAGATCGAGAATGCGTACGGTTCCTTCGTAGCCTTTGTCATTCTCTCCGAAAAGGTCGGGAACGGGTTTGGCCGAGTCTGTCATCACCCTCACTCACGCAGCGATTGCAAGCTGCTTGATCTTATCGCGGAATATGGTACAAAACAAGAACGATGTGCGGCGCGCGGCCATGGATAACCCGGATCGGTAGAGCTTTCCCTTGGCGAAACGGCGAACATCGGAGCTTCTGCAGGAGGCTAACCCGCGAGAAGGCGCTTCGGGCGATAGCAGCGCCCATCGGCTGCCGCCTTATGTCGAGGCGTGGTTCGCGTCGCGCGGCTGGACAGCGCGGCCATGGCAGCGCGCGATGGTCGAGGCGTTTAGCGCGGGCCGGTCCACGCTTCTCATCGCGCCCACCGGCGGCGGCAAGACGTTGTCCGGCTTCCTGCCGAGCCTGATCGATATCCACGAGACGCGCGCCGAGGGCATTCACACGCTTTATGTCTCGCCGCTGAAGGCGCTGACAAACGACATCGAGCGCAATCTCACGCGGCCCATCGCCGAGATGGGTCTTGCCGTGAGCGTCGAAAGCCGCACGGGCGACACGCCGCAATCGAAACGCGCGCGGCAGCGCCGCACGCCGCCGAACCTGTTCCTCACCACGCCCGAAAGCCTGATGCTGATGCTGTCGTCCCCGGACGCGGCGCACCTGTTCGGAGGGCTTCGCGCGGTGATCGTGGACGAGGTGCACAGTTTCGCGGCGACGAAGCGGGGCGATTTCACCGCGCTCGCCCTGTCGCGCCTTTCAGCGCTCGCGCCGCAGGCGGTCCGCTTCGGGCTTTCCGCCACGGTGGCCGACCCTGCCGCGCTCTCGTCCTGGCTCGGTCCGGTCGGCGCGCCCGCCGCGCTTCTGCAATCCGGCCTGCCGATGCAGCCGGATATCCGCATGCTGGTGCCGGACGGGACGCGCATGCCATACGGCGGCTTCATGGCGCGCTATGCCGTGCCGGAAATCTACGACGCGATCCGCCGCGCGGGCACGTCCATCGTGTTCGTGAACACGCGCGCTCAGGCGGAACTCATGCTGCAGATGCTGTGGGACGCGAACGAGGAGAACCTGCCGATCGCTGTCTATCATGGCTCGCTCAGCCGCGAGCAGCGCCGCAAGGCGGAAGCGATGATGGCGGCGGGCAAGATCCGCAGCGTCGTGGCGACGGCGGCGCTGGAGCTTGGCATAGACTGGGGCGACGTCGATCTCGTGATCCAGGTGGCGGCGCCGAAAGGCGTCAGCCGCCTGCTTCAGCGCGTTGGGCGCTCGAACCACCGGCTCGACGAGCCGAGCCGCGCGTTTCTCGTGCCCGCCAATCGCTTCGAGGCGCTGGAGTGCCGCGCCGCTCTCGCCGCCATCGAGAAGGGCCAGCTCGATGGTGAAGCGCCTGGCCCCGGCTCGCTCGACGTGGTGGCGCAGCATATCCTGAGTTGCGCGTGCAGCGGCCCCGTCTTGCCGGATACGCTTTTCGACGAGATCCGCACCGCGCTTCCCTACGCCGATCTTTCGCGGGAGACGTTCGACAGGCTGTTCCAGTTTGCCATCGACGGCGGCTATGTGCTGCGCGCTTACGACCGTTACAAGCGCCTCACCGTCTTGCCCGACGGACGCTACCGCATCGCGAACCAGCATGTGGCGCGGCGGCACCGGCAGAATATCGGCGTGATCGTCGAAGCGGCGCGGCTGAAGGTGGTCCGGCTGTCGGGCAACGGCCAACGCGGTGTGGGACGCGGCGGGCGCGTGCTCGGCGAAGTGGAGGAGTATTTCGCGCAGGGGCTGACGCCGGGCGACACCTTCTTCTTCGCGGGCGAACTGCTGGCCTTTGTCGGCGTGCGCGACATGATGATCGAAGCCCGGCCGGCTGCGGGCGGCGAGCCGAAGGTGCCTGCTTATTCGGGCGGCCAGATGCCGCTGTCGACCTTCCTCGCGGACGGCGTGCGCGAACTGCTGGCCGACCCGGACGAGTGGCGGACGCTTCCGGCCGACGTGCGCGAATGGCTCGACCTTCAGGCGCGCTTTTCGGTCATCCCGCCCGCCGACCGGCTTCTCGTGGAGCAGTTCCTCGAAGGCCGCTTCCACCGGACGGTGTTCTACACATTCGCGGGGCGCCGCGCGAACCAGACGCTCGGCATGCTCGTCACGCGGCGGATGGAGCATCTCGGACAGAAGCCGATCAGCTTCCAGATCACCGATTACGGCCTCGTGGTTTCGCACATCGTCCCCGCGACCCGCGATCACATCGCCCGGTTTCTCGCGCCCGACATCCTCGGCGACGAACTGGAGGAATGGATTCTCGAAAGTCCGATGCTGAAGCGCTCCTTCCGGCATGTGGCGACGGTGACCGGCCTCGTCGAGCAACAGAACAACGCGGCCCGCAAGTCCATGCGGCAAATGACGATCTCGACCGATCTTATCTATGACGTCTTGCGCCGACACGAGCCTGACCACATCCTTCTCAAGGTCACGCGGCGCGATGCCGAGCGCGAATTGCTCGACCTGAAGCGCCTGTCCGAACTTTTGACGCGCTATCGCGACCGTTTCCTTTTCATCGAGCTTTCGCGCGCCTCGCCCTTTTCGATCCCGGTGCTGACGGATGTACGGACCGAGCAGGTGCGCGGCTCCGGCATGGAGCATCTGCTGGCGCAGGCCGCGATCGTGCACGACGCGGAAGACATGATGGACGAGATCCGGGAGGAGGTCGCCGGACGCTCGATCAGGAGAAGCTGACCACAAAATCGGCAAAGCCGTTTCGTGATGCATTCGCGCAACTATGAAGTGCATCACAAAATCAACTCTCGCTTTCGGGTTGTTGAGAAAGCACGACTCTTCCTATGGTTGGCATAGTTTGCGTTCGATCATCCTGCCGCGCCCGGCGGCCAATAGCGAGACCGACATGAGCAAACCCCTTTTGCTTGCCGCCCTTTCTCTGTTTCTCGCCGGAAACGTGATGGCGGCGGAAGACGATTCAGCCAACACCGAGAAGCAAAGCTCCGCCAAGCCCGCGAAAAAGGCCAAAAAGGAAGACAAGGCCGAGGACAAGAAGGACGAGACGACCTACCCGGATTGGGATATTGCCATCGGCGCGGGCGCCGCAACGGACTACATCTTCCGCGGCATCAGTCAATCGAACCGCAATCCCTCGTGGAATTCCTACGTCGAATATCGCTACACGCCTCAGAAGGACGTGCAATTCTACGCCGGCACGAGCATCTACACGCTTGATTTTCCGAACGACGCCTTCGCAGAGGTCGACTTCTACGGCGGCGTGCGTCCGACCTTCGACAAGGTCGCGTTCGACTTCGGTTTCTGGTACTACTGGTATCCCGGCGGCCGTACCTACAACGGTCTTGAGCCTGCCTTCCTCAACTGCACCAACGGCTTCTATACACCAACCGGCGGGTGCAATACCCTCGAAGCACGGCTCGACTTCTATGAAGTCTACGGCAAGGCCACCTACACACCGAACGACAAGCTGACGCTTGGCGTCGCGGCCTATTATTCGCCCTCATGGCTGAACACGGGCGCACCGGGCACCTACGCCTCATGGACCGGAAAATACGTGCTCCCCGACAAGAACCTGCTGCCTGACGGTCTCGGCTGGTACATCTCGGGCGAGTGGGGAAACTACTTCTTCGGCGATACGAAAGACTTCTACGGCAATGTTCCGCTGCCGGACTACGCCACGTGGAACGTAGGCCTCGCCTTCACATACGAGGTGCTGACGCTCGACCTCCGCTACTACGACACCGATCTTTCGGCCGCGCAATGCAACGTGCTGACAGGCGACGACACCGCAACCTACGCCGCGAAGAACGTCACGGACATCAATCCGAGCGGGCTTGGCTCCAGATGGTGTGGCGCGGCCTTCGTCGGCAAGCTGTCGTTCGATCTCACGGTGAAGACCAACATTCTCAAGTGATGTCCTCCTTCGGGCGCGTTTCCGGCATCAGCATCAGCGTTATGACGAAGCCGAGCGCGCCCGTGGCGGCAAGGCACCAGAACGCGGAGGGACGGCCGAAGGTGTCGGCGATGTAGCCTGCGGCGGGAAGGCTCATCGCGGCGGCAAGACCGATGGACATGCCGACGACGCCCTGCGCCAGATTGAAATGGCCGGTGCCGAACGAGATGTCGGCGACCACGAGCGGGATCAGCACGGCCAGCACAGCAGCCGAAACGCCATCAAGCATCTGGATCGCCACCAGCGGCACCGCGCCATCCAGTAAGGCGAAGAGCGCCGCGCGCAGCGGCAACACGCCGAGCGCCGCGAGCAGCAACGGGCGGCGTCCGATCCGCTTCGCCAGCCGCCCCACCATCGGAGAAAACAACGCGACGATGATCTGCGGCAGCACGATCGCGGCGGCGATCAGTGCAACGGCCCAGTTGCTCGCGCGCGTCGTCAGTTCGGAGCCGACGAGCGGCAGAAGCGGCGCGTTCGTCATCTGAAACAGTGCGATGATGGCGATGAAAACCAGAAACGCGCGCTTGCGAAGAAGGATCGCCAAGCCGGCGGGCACGCTTGAGGCTTTCACTTCGCCAGTCTCGCCATGCGCCGTTGCGACATCCACTTCAGCCTCGCGGATATACAAGAGCGCTGTGATCGCCGGGAGGGCGAAGAGCGCCGTCAGGAAAAACACAGCCTGCGCCGACCAGAAATAGCCGCAGGCACCGAGAAGGAGGGCAGCGGTTCCGTTGCCCGCGGCGGCGTAACGCGCATTGCGCCCAAGTCGCGGAGAAAGCGCCTCGCGCCCCACAAGCCCCAGGCTGATCGCCGCGACCGCCGGAGCGACAACCGCCGTTCCCGCCGCATGGAGCACCCGCGCGAACGCCACCGCCGCGAACACCGGCCACACCGCGATGATGAAGGCGCTCGCACCGATTGCCGCCACGGCTCCGCCCGCAGCGCGGGACTCCGACCGAACCCTGTCGATCAGCGCGCCGCCCGGCACCTGGAACACAAGCGCGGCGATGGAGCCGACCGACAGCACGAGGCCGATATCCGTCTGCGTCCACTTTTCAGACGTGAGGTAGACGGCGAGGAATGGCCCAAAGCCGGTTTGAATGTCGCCGAGAAAAAATGCGAACCAGTCGAGACCGCGCAGGCTTTCCCGCGAGGGAGCCTTGCGGCGGTCTGCGGCGAGCGGTGGGTCTTGGTGCTCCGGCGCGCTCGTTGATTCCCTCAGCGCTCCGGCCCTTCCGCTGTCGTCGCGCCGATCGCAACGACCGGCTCCCCGGTCTTGACTTCCGGCGCTTCGGCGAGGCGTTCGCGAGGGAGTTCCACCACGAGCGCATCGCGCTTGTCCGAAGCGAAGCGCAACCGAGCCCACGAGATGGCGATGCGCCGACTGCCGACGCCGAGAAAACCGCCGACCTCGATCACCGCCGCCTGAACAGCGCCCGTGCCATCGGCAAGGACGTCGACAACCCGCCCGGCGCGCTCACCCGAAACTGTAATGACGTTTTTGCCCAACACGCTTTCCGCCCGCCAGAGCACGGTCCGCTCGGAAGGCAAGACAGGCCCGCCCGACTGATCCCGTGTGGCTTCGTCGGAAGGCACTTCGCGGCCAAAGGGTTTTGCCGAGTATGGCGTCGCACTCGCGGTGACAAGACCGACAAGAAGGAAAAGGCGGAATTTTCGCATGACGCATTCCCTTGCCGTTTCGTCTGGGTAACAGCGATGAGTGATCACCGTTCCCCGGAACAAGTGAGCGCAGGTATAGCCACCTGCCTGAGATCCGGCCTCTTCATCGTCGCGGGCGTCTGATTTGCGGCACGACCCGACCCTCATAAAAAAAGCCCCGGCCTTGCGGTCGGGGCTCCATTTCACGTGTGGTGCAAGACGACCTTACCAGCCGCCGCCCCAGCCGACGCCGATGCCGAGGCCGGGACCGCCCCAGCCGCCGCCCCAGCCGCCCCAGCCGCCGCCCCAACCGGAGCGAAAGCCGACGCCGATGCCGGGACCGCCCCAGCCGCCACCCCAGCCGCCCCAGCCGCTGCTGTAAACGACCGGACGATTGCAGCCGCCCCAGCCGGCTCCGTAGACCACCGGTCGACGCCAGCCGCCACCGTACCAGCCGGAGCTGTAAACGACCGGGCGATAGATCACCGGCGCGCGATAACCCCACGTGCCGGTATATACGACGGGCCTGCGCCAGCCCCAGCCACCGCCATAGACGATCGGGCGACGCCAGCCGCCGTAATAGGCCACCGGCCTACGCCAGCCGCCATACCAACCTGTCCGCCACACCACGGGTCTGCGCCAGCCGCCATAGCCGCCGCGCCAGGCGACTGGACGACGCCAACCGCCATAGCCGCCGCGCCACGCGACCGGACGGCGCCAACCGCC